>NZ_JARBFT010000006.1:0-218056 GCF_028863985.1 Vibrio chanodichtyis
ATTTCCTTCTTGGTCGAAAGATCTGATCGCAGAGCCAGCTTTTAGTTCCCGCCTATTTTTATCCCGAGTTCAGGTTATTTACTCTTTGGCCTGCGATATATTGGTTTATCCTGTTTTATCTCCTCATTTTATCTCTTGAGTTACCCTCCGTCAGTGACCATCATGCGTGCCTCTTCATCCGGTGAATAAAAAACCGATGCTCAAGGCATCGGTTGATTAAACATGGCAAGGCTGCAAGCGGTTTTAAACGCGCAGTGCTGCTTTCGTTAGGAGTGCTTTTTTCTCTGCATCAGACAAGAAAGCCAATTCCAAGCCATTGATTTGTGCTTGGCGGATCTGTTGCTGTGTTAAGCCTGCTTGTGGTGCGGCAACGGTATATTCATGCGGTAGTTCAATCCCTTCTACAGCAGGATCATCGGTATTAATACAAGCTAAAATACCGTGTTCTAAAAAGCGTTTCAGCGGGTGGCTGGCTAAGCTGCTGACCGTACTGGTTTGCAGGTTGGAGGTTAAGCAAGATTCGATACCAATCCGATGCTGTGCTAGGTAATCCATCAGTTGTGGATCATCGATAGCTTTCACACCGTGACCAATTCGTGTTGCGCCAAGCTCTTTAATCGCTTGCCACATACTTGCTGGGCCAGCCGCTTCTCCGGCATGCACTGTGACCTGTAAACCTGCATCTCTCACTTGTTTAAAATGTTGAATGAAACGATCACCAGGTTGGCCCAATTCATCGCCAGCTAGATCGACTGCCACAATGTGATTTTTCTGGCTTAGGATAGCATCGAGTTCTTGTTGGCAAGCATCGCTACCAAAGGTACGGCTCATAATACCGATAAGGTTGGCTTGAATGCCAAAATCACGCACACCCGCACGCACCCCATCGACCACCGCTTCTACCACACCAGCTACCGGTAAATGATGTTTCATCGCCATATAGTAGGGAGAAAAGCGCAGCTCGGCGTAGTCAATCTGGGCATTTAATGCATCTTGCACATTTTCGTAGGCGACTCGGCGGCAAGCATCCAGATCGCCTAGCACTGCAACACCCCAGTCAAGTTTGGATAAAAAAGCGACCAGTGATGGCTCAGCTTCGACAATTTGCACGAACGGGGTCAGTGTTTCAACACTATTACCGGGCAGTTGAATACCAAACTGTTGCCCGAGCTCAAGAATCGTTTGAGTACGAATGTTGCCATCAAGATGGCGATGCAAATCGGTTAAAGGCAGAGATGAAGTTATCATTATGGTTATCCTGATTAGTCTTTGCCGCTAAGTATAAAAACCAATCCATTACCTGTCAGCTAGTGCTGGACAGGAAAAGGATTAATTTTATTTTTAAGATGAGTTATTGGTAGCTTAATACAGCTCTTTGAGTTTACGGGTTAGGGTATTTCTACCCCAGCCGAGTACTTTCGCTGCATCTTGCTTATGTCCATTGGTATGCTGAAGTGCGGCCTCTAAAAGGATGCGTTCAAATTCGGGCAGCGCATGGGCGAGCAATTCGGTTTCACCTGAGGTTAAGGCGGATTTAGCCCAGCTTTCTAGCAGTTTCTGCCAACTGATTTCATTTTCAAACTGGTTTGCCTTTTTCTCGCTTAGTAGTTCGGAAGGGAGATCGCTCGGCAGTACTTCACTGCCACTGGCCATTACGGTTAGCCAGCGGCATATGTTTTCTAACTGGCGAACGTTACCCGGCCAATCAAGCTTAGTGAGGATCTCGACTGTGCGCGGATTGAGCGTTTTCATCTCTACAGCGAGTTCTTTCGCCGCAAGGGTCAGAAAATGCTTAGTCAGTTTTTCAATATCTTGCCGCCGCTCACGTAGCGAGGGAATATGGATCCGAATCACGTTTAGGCGATGGAACAAGTCTTCGCGAAATTTGCCTTGATGGACTAATTTCTCCAGATTTTGATGGGTGGCGGCGACAATCCGCACATCAACTTTAATCGCGCTATGGCCGCCAACGCGGTAAAACTGTCCATCGGCCAACACGCGTAGTAGGCGAGTTTGAATATCTAAAGGCATATCGCCAATTTCATCTAAAAATAAAGTGCCGCCATTAGCTTGTTCGAAGCGTCCTTGGCGCACGGTATTGGCTCCGGTAAAAGCGCCCTTTTCATGACCAAACAATTCTGACTCGATCAAATCTTTAGGGATCGCCGCCATATTCAGCGCAATAAACGGTTTTTGCGCTCGTGGGCTATGTCGATGTAGTGCATGCGCGACCAGCTCTTTGCCGGTTCCCGATTCGCCATTGATTAATACTGAGATCGAAGAGCGCGATAAACGGCCAATCGCTCGAAACACCTCTTGCATCGCTGGAGCTTCACCGATGATCTCCGGTGCTGAATAGTTTTCACTGGGGCGCGGTGAGGTTTTACGCTGCTCTTGTCCATGTGCAATCGCCCGTTCGACCAAGGTGAGCGTCTCATCTACATCAAAAGGTTTGGGCAGGTACTCAAAGGCACCCTGTTGGTAGGCATTCACCGCAGCATCCAAATCGGAGTGAGCGGTCATAATTATCACTGGCAGTTCAGGGATCTGCTGGTGAACTTGATTTAGCAGAGCAATACCATCCATGCCCGGCATCCGAATATCAGAGACCAATACGTCCGGTGTTTCACGCCGTAGTGCCATCAATACACTTTCTGCATCTGCGAAGGTTTCGCATTTAATATTGGCGGAGGAGAGCGTTTTCTCCATGACCCAACGGATCGAGCTATCATCATCGACAACCCACACGTATCCTCTACTCATAGATAATCCTTAACAGCAAGTGAATGAACAGCAAATTAAATTGGCAAATAAATGGTAAACATGGTGCGCCCTGGCCAGCTTTGCACCTCGATTTTTCCCTGATGTTGATCGATTAAGTTTTGCGAGATGGATAGGCCTAATCCGCTTCCCCCTTCGCGGCCACTGACCATCGGGTAAAATAGGGTATCTTGTAGCTCTGGCGGGATGCCGGGGCCATTATCAATAATCTCAATACTGGCCACCAGTTTATGCCGTTGACCGTGAATGTTGGCCTGATGCACAGTTCTGGTGCGCAGGGTAATCGTTGCTTGAGGCTGGTCGGCCAAAATTTGTGCGGCATTACGAACGATATTCAGCAAAGCTTGTTCGATCTGATCGGTGTCCATTAAGATATTGGGCAAGCTTGGATCATAATCGCGCTCAAAGACCAGATTGGCCCCTGCTTCTAACACGACCAGTTGACGTACCTTTTCCAAAATAAGGTGCAGGTTTTCCCAAGTTTTTTCACCGGGTCGCTGTGGCCCAAGCAGGCGATCGACTAAGCCGCGTAAGCGATCCGCTTGCTCGATAATAATTTGGGTATATTCGGTGAGATGCGGATCTGGCAGCATGCGCGCGAGCAGTTGCGCCGCACCTCTTAAGCCACCAAGTGGATTTTTTATTTCATGAGCTAAGCCGCGAACCAATAATTTGGCAGCTTGCTGCTGAGCATGTTGATTGAGTTCTTGAGTAAGCCTGCGCTGCTGGCCAATGGTGCGCATTTCGGCCAGTAACAGCAGCTCCTTTTGCCATGAGATTGGGCTGACCGTGACTTCGAGTAGCAACGGTTTATTATCCACCACCAAAGTAACATCGCTGTCGGTAATGCTCTGTCCACTTTGCAAAGGCTGGGTGAGTAGTTGTAAATCAAGTGACGAGTGTTGAACCAGTTGATGCAGGTTGTAGTTCATCAAGCGTTTGACACTTTGTGAAAACAGTTGCTCTGCGGCTGGATTGGCGTAGCGGATCAGCAGGGTTTCATCGAGGATGAACACCGCGGTGACTTGATGATTGATGATGGTTTGACTTAATTCTTCGCTCACGCTCATTTTCACTCACTACCTACTTAGTACCTCGGTGCACAATATTGGTGCATTACAGTGCTAAGTATGCCGCAAGGGAGTGCAAACAAATAGTCAAACTCCCTGCACGATTGAGCGCAGGGTCACAGGTTACTCCTGTTTTACCATCGCGCGATGTAGATGCACCGTAATAATTGAGGACGATGCAATAATCTTGCCGTTCTCAATGGCTTGAATGGTGAAGGTGTGAGTGCCGCGATCGATATTTTTCAATGGCCATTGTGCTTGATGGGTCGGGGCACCATAAGGCCGACCATCCATTATCAGTTGCAACTGTTCTCCAATCGCCAGCTTGCGGTTGAGCTCGCTGCGGATCAGAATCGAGCCACTATTACTGCGCAGTGTCTCATCATGTTTCGGAGAAATTAAGCTGATGGCTAACGGTTCGAGCTCTGTTTCTGTCGCTTGAGCTTTACTGGCCGCGTGAGGGGGGACTAATTTAGTCTCGGTTTGATTCTCTGCGATCGGTTGGCTGGCATCAAAGCTGGGCGCGGGCGCTTGCGCCGCATAATCCGGTAAATGAATCGATGTGGCCTGATCGTTTTGTGGGTTATCACTAAAGTGCAGCACGCCTTGGTTATCAACCCAAGTGTAGATCTGCTGAGCAGTGATTTGCGGTACCCACAATAAACAGATGAGTAGCCACCAGAGACGAGACGCTAGCATAAGCACTCCTCAATGAGCGGTAAGTTGGTACAGAATGATTGATGAGCGGATGCTCATATTGGTAATGGTAAGCTAGATGTGAAAGGAATGGTGAGAGGACTAAATAAGCAAAAGGCCCGCCTGCGAGGCGAGCCTAATTATTGATGTAACCTAAATCACGGTTTACAGCCTTGGAGGATTAAACTGAGTAGTACAGTTCAAATTCCAGTGGGTGTACTGCGGTGTTGATGCGTTGTACATCTTTGGTTTTCAGTTCGATATAAGAATCGATGAAATCGTCAGAGAATACGCCGCCAGCGGTTAGGAATTCACGGTCATTGTCTAGGTACTCGAGTGCTTGTTTCAGCGACTCAGCCACTTTTGGAATTTCTGCTGCTTCTTCTGCTGGTAGGTCGTACAAGTCCTTATCCATCGCTTCGCCTGGATGGATCTTATTCTTGATCCCATCAAGACCCGCCATCAGCATTGCAGCAAACGCTAGATATGGGTTAGCGGCTGGATCTGGGAAGCGAACTTCAATACGGCGCGCTTTCGGGCTTGGTACCACAGGAATACGGATTGATGCAGAACGGTTACGTGCTGAGTAAGCCAGCATAACTGGTGCTTCGTAGTGTGGCACTAGACGCTTGTATGAGTTGGTTGATGGGTTAGTGATCGCATTTAATGCACGAGCATGCTTGATGATACCACCAATGTAGTAAATCGCCATTTCAGATAGGCCGCCGTACTTGTCACCAGCAAATAGGTTAACGCCATCTTTAGCCAGTGATTGGTGCACGTGCATACCTGAGCCGTTATCGCCCACGAGTGGCTTAGGCATAAAGGTTGCGGTCTTACCAAAGGCGTGTGCAACGTTGTGTACCACATATTTGTAAGTTTGGATCTCATCCGCTTTGAGAGTCAGCGTGTTAAAACGGGTCGCGATTTCATTTTGACCTGCGGTCGCCACTTCATGGTGATGCGCTTCAACGACCAGGCCCATCTCTTCCATGATCAAACACATCGCAGAGCGGATGTCTTGTGATGAGTCAACAGGAGCGACTGGGAAGTAACCGCCTTTTACGCCTGGACGGTGGCCTTTGTTGCCATCTTCGTATTCAGTACCTGAGTTCCATGCAGCTTCAACATCATCAATCTTGAAGAATGAACCAGACATATTGGTTGAGAATCTCACATCATCAAACAGGAAGAATTCTGGCTCTGGACCAACCAAAACAGTGTCTGCGATGCCCGTGGCGCGCAGGTATTCTTCAGCACGTTTAGCAATCGAGCGTGGGTCACGGTCGTAACCTTGCATAGTGGTTGGTTCTAAGATGTCACAACGAATGTTCAGTGTTGCATCTTCAGTAAAAGGATCGAGCACGGCACTGGCTGGATCAGGCATCATCACCATGTCAGATTCGTTGATACCTTTCCAGCCACCGAGTGATGAGCCGTCGAACATCTTACCGTCTTCGAAGAAGTCAGCATCAATTTGGTGAGCAGGGATTGAGATATGTTGCTCTTTACCTTTGGTATCGGTAAAGCGTAGGTCAACAAACTTAACTTCGTTTTCTTGGATCAGCGATAGAACATTTTCTACTGACATCTTGAATAACCTCCGGTGTTAATAAGCGGTATGGGTTCGAGTCTTAAATAAATCGGTCAAGCTTACGACATTTAATTAAGCATAAGCGCTGCTGTATTTAATTAAGCGAAAACCGTGCCATTTTTGTAAATCCAATATAAATCATAATGTTGTTAGAAATCGGTTGGTTTTTTAATGCTATGTCGCACCAAAAAGATCCCGCCTTGCACCATAATTGTGCAGCAATGAATTGTGCTGCACCATGTTCTAGCAAAACGTTTGCTATTTCGCGCTCAATCACTGAGCTTGTCAATCATTTGGCTACCGAAAAGCGGCCATATAGCGTTAGTGAATCAGCAAAATGAAGAAAAAGTCGCCGATTTCAGCGTGACAGATCACATATTTCTAGGTTTTTTGCTAGAATCTGGTACATTATTCGCCGTTTTTGAACCATGTTCGGCGACTGTTTTGGCAGCCAGCCTCAATGAAAAGTGAAGTAATCCCAATGACCACTCCGCAAATTGAAAAATTAAGAAACATCGCGATTATCGCGCACGTTGACCACGGTAAAACTACCTTGGTTGACAAACTGCTCCAGCAATCCGGCACGCTAGAGTCTCGCGGTGATGTTGAAGAGCGAGTCATGGACTCGAATGACATTGAAAAAGAGCGTGGTATCACCATTTTGGCGAAAAACACCGCCATTAACTGGAATGACTACCGGATCAACATCGTAGATACCCCGGGACACGCCGACTTTGGTGGTGAAGTAGAACGTATCATGTCGATGGTAGATTCAGTACTACTGATCGTTGATGCCGTTGATGGCCCGATGCCACAAACGCGTTTCGTAACTCAAAAAGCGTTCGCACACGGCTTGAAGCCAATCGTTGTCATTAACAAAATTGACCGTCCGGGCGCACGTCCTGATTGGGTAATGGATCAGGTGTTTGACCTGTTCGATAACCTAGGTGCGACCGATGAACAGCTCGACTTCCAAGTGGTTTACGCTTCAGCATTGAATGGCTGGGCAACTTTAGTTGAAGGCGAAACTGGCGAAAACATGGAGCCGCTGTTCCAAGCCATCGTTGATAACGTAGCTGCGCCACAAGTTGACCTTGATGGTCCGCTGCAAATGCAAATTTCTCAACTGGATTACAGCTCTTACGTGGGTGTTATCGGGGTTGGCCGTATCAAACGCGGTAAAGTAAAACCAAACCAACAAGTAACCGTGATCGGTGCGGATGGTAAGAAGCGTAACGGTAAAGTCGGTACTGTGCTGGGTTACCTTGGTCTGCAACGTTCTGAAACGGATCAAGCGACCGCGGGTGACATCGTGGCAGTAACAGGCCTTGGCGAGCTGAAAATCTCAGACACAATTTGTGATGTGAACACCATTGAAGCCTTGCCACCGCTAAGCGTTGATGAGCCAACCGTAACCATGACTTTCCAAGTCAACACCTCACCGTTTGCCGGTAAAGAAGGTAAGTTCGTAACTTCACGTAACATCCTTGAGCGTCTGGAAAAAGAGCTGGTACACAACGTAGCACTGCGTGTTGAAGCGACCGAAGACCCGGATAAATTCCGCGTATCAGGCCGTGGTGAACTTCACCTATCAATCCTGATCGAAAATATGCGTCGTGAAGGTTTTGAGCTGGCGGTATCGCGTCCAGAAGTTATTCTTAAGCATGAGAATGGTCAGTTGATGGAACCGTTTGAAACGGTAACTATCGATGTGCAAGAAGAGCACCAAGGCGGCATCATGGAGAAAATCGGCATGCGTAAAGGCGAGCTGAAAGATATGTCTCCAGATGGCAAAGGTCGTGTACGTATGGACTTCGTGATGCCTTCACGTGGTTTGATCGGCTTCCAAACTGAGTTTATGACCCTGACTTCAGGTTCTGGCCTGCTGTACCATACTTTTGATCATTACGGCCCACACAAAGGCGGTGACATTGGTCAACGTATCAATGGGGTATTGATCTCAAATGGCATGGGTAAAGCACTGACCAACGCGCTATTTAACTTGCAAGATCGTGGTCGCCTGTTTATTGGTCACGGTGTAGAAGTTTACGAAGGTATGGTGATCGGTATTCATAGCCGTGATAACGACCTGACGGTAAACCCACTGAAAGGTAAACAGCTAACCAACGTGCGTGCATCAGGTACTGATGATGCACAGGTGCTGTCACCACCAATCATCATGACTCTTGAGCAAGCGCTTGAGTTTATCGATGACGATGAGTTGGTAGAAGTTACCCCAGTCAGCATTCGTATCCGTAAACGCTTCCTGACCGAAAACGATCGTAAGCGCGCTTCTCGTGATGCGAAATAATTACTGATTCTAGCATTGTGACTAGATAAGTAATGTAAGCCCTTAGCTGTTGCAGTTAAGGGCTTTATTTTTATGAGTAAAAGGGAAACTGTATGCCCGTTATGATTATTTCTGGTGGACCCGGAGCCGGTAAAACCACCTTGTTGCAAGGATTAGCGCAGCATGGCTACCACACTTATCCGGAAGTGCCGCGTCAGTTGATTGAACAACAAAGTGTCATGGCCGATGGAATTTTGCCTTGGCATAATTTAGCGGGGTTTGCTGCACTTTGCTATCAGGCAATGCGCGAGCAACAACAGTTGGCACAACAACAAGCATTGCTTACCTCACAGCCAGTATTTGTCGATCGCGCAATTGGTGATATCTGTGCTTATCTATGGCAGGCTGAATTGCCAGTGCCGGCTGAGTATCGGCAAGCCAGTTTGGGCTATCATCGACAGGTATTGATGTGCGAACCAAATCGCATCACTTACCAAGCCGATGAGGTGCGCCCTTATAGTTTTGAACAAGCATTACACATTCATCACCAGTTGGTGAATACTTACACTGAACTCGGCTATCACTGTATTACTGTGCCGATGGCTTCGATTGAGCAGCGGGTGGCTTTTGCATTGGCAAGCTTAGCCGTGACAGGATAGACCCACTAACGACAAGGATGAGTTATGAAATTGACTTACTCTGCGCTTGAACAGCAGGCTCGATTATCGCTCTGCTTTGGGCGCTATCTGCTGACACGGATGAATCATGATCGGGTGAATGTCAACGCCGGTTATCTTGCCTACATCACCTTGTTATCGATCGTGCCGATGTTAGCGGTATTACTCTCGATCTTGTCTTCATTTGCGATTTTTGCCAGTGCCGGAGAGGTGATACAAGATTTTGTGATCGCCAATTTTGTGCCCGCGGCCGGTGAAGTGGTGAAAAGTGCGCTCAACGAGTTTATTGCCAATACCGGCAAGATGACCGCGGTGGGTGGCGTATTTCTACTGGTCGCCGCAATCATGCTGATTTCCAATATTGATAACAACCTCAATTATATCTGGCGAGTGCAGCAAAAACGCCGCGCGGTCTTTTCATTCTCGATGTATTGGATGATTTTGACTCTCGGCCCAATTTTAGTTGGCGCGAGCATCGCGGTCAGTTCATACATCACCTCATTAACCATTCTCGATCATCAGGCGCTGTCTGGCGCGTATAAACTATTTTTGCGTTGGTTGCCCTTTGGGTTGTCATTGTGTGCTTTTGGTGGTTTATACCTGCTGGTGCCTAACAAAAAAGTTTATTTTCATCATGCCTTTACTGGGGCTTTACTGGCCGCAGTGTTATTTGAACTGAGTAAAAAAGGTTTTGCGATTTACATTACTCAGTTTCCTTCCTATCAGCTGATTTATGGGGCGATTGCGGCGATTCCAATCCTATTTGTTTGGGTGTATTTAGGCTGGTTTATTGTGCTGGTGGGAGCCGAAGTGACTGCGGCATTGGGTGAGCGTGAGCAGTGGAGTAGTCGATCAGGCATGCTAAACTGTGCGGCAGCACAATTGAATAAAACAGAGGAACAACAGAGTGATAGCACTGATCCAGCGCGTAAGTGAAGCGGCCGTTCGAGTTGACGGTGAAGTTGTGGGCGCAATCGAGCAGGGACTGTTAGTGCTGCTAGGGGTCGAGCGGGATGATGATCAAGCCAAAGCGCAGCGTTTGGTTGAGCGGGTCACTCGCTATCGAGTATTCGAAGATGGCGCTGGCAAAATGAATTTGAGTGTGCAAGATGTCGGCGGCAGCGTGTTGGTGGTGTCACAATTTACTCTGCCGGCGGATACCAAAAGAGGGACTCGAGCCGGATTTTCACGTGGCGCAGCACCACAAGAAGCCGAGCGGTTGTATGATTATTTTGCTGATCTTTGCGCGCAAATTTTGCCAACGGAACGTGGTCGTTTTGCGGCCGATATGCAAGTCGCACTGATCAATGATGGCCCCGTGACCTTTTGGTTGCAGGCATAATTAAGCTTGCCCGCTTAGCGAGCATTCATGTGTGATTCAAGGATTGGTCATGTTCAAACTTATTACACCGAATAGCGATCATCAGCTCAATAAGTATTTCCATTTCCGCTGGCAAATGTTGCGAGAGCCATGGCGGATGCCGCTCGGCTCAGAGCGTGATGAATATGATGCGCTGAGTCATCATCGGATGATTGTTGATAGTCGTGGCTACCCTATCGCGATTGGTCGGCTATATATTACCCCAGATTGTGAAGGCCAGATCCGCTTTATGGCGGTGAAGGCGAATCGTCGTTCGAAAGGGATGGGCTCGTTGATCTTAGTCGCGCTTGAAGCGTTAGCACGCCAAGAAGGGGCTAAGCGTTTGGTGTGTAATGCGCGGGAAGATGCGATCCGCTTTTATGCCAAACATGGCTTTGAGCGGCGAGGCGAATTGAGTGATGAGCGTGGCCCGGTGCGTCATCAGCAGATGGTGAAGCCGTTGGATCCGATGCTGAATGTGCTGCGTAAACCGGAGTGGTGCAGTGAACTGCAGCAGCGCTGGGCTAAATACATTCCGATCAGCGATAAAATTGGCATCAAAATTGAGCAATATACCGGTTACCAATTTCTGTGTACCGCCCAGCTCAACCCCAATCTTAATCCACATAATACGCTGTTTGCTGGCTCGGCCTTTACTTTGGCGACCTTAACTGGCTGGGGAATGGCGTGGCTGTTGATGCGCGAGCGCGATCTGCAAGGGGATATTGTGTTGGTGGACAGCCATATTCGTTATCGCCAGCCTGTTCTGCAAAACCCACTCGCCTCGACTTCGCTGGATGGGATCTCAGGCGATTTGGATCGCCTTGCTGCAGGGCGTAAAGCACGAATTGTAGTGCGGGTGATGATTTTTAGCGCCGATGTGCCAGCCATCGAGTTTGTCGGGACTTACATGCTGATCCCCAACTATAAGGCACTGATCAGCAAGTCATCCGCTTAATGGTGAGATTGGCAGCGATGGGCTATGGATTAGGGTTTGCTGGCACAAGCTTGGCTGACTAATTCGGTCTGAATGAAATCCCAACTGAGGTTAATGCATTGATCAGCCCAGCGCTGCTCAATCGCTAGTCGCCACTGATGTTGCTGCGCTTGCAATAAATCGCCACTGCCACTTAGCTGGCCGTGCAGGTTCGGTCCATGCAGGGGGGTTGGGGTAATGGTGATCCGTCCTCGATCGGCGTTGACCGGCAGATGTTCTAATTCAAAAGGTTGGGTGATCACCGTGTTGGCATTGTGCAGCGACAGCAAGCCTTGACGCACACTCAACTGCAATTGTCCGCTCAGTGAGTGGGCCAGCATATTGTGATCGCCGGCCATACCTTGCGCGGTTAAGCTCATATCCGCCAAACCTTGCAGGCCAAACGGCGTTTTTAGCCACGGTTGCAGCGGTGCAAGTGGTAGCGAGTCGACATCGAGTGCTAATTGCCAAGGCGCACTGGGTGTTGATCGATCCCAAGTGGCGTAGGCTTCAATATAGCCCTGTTCGAGCGGTAAAAAGGCTCGGGTTAACTGCCACACGTCTTGTTCACTGTGCATGTTTAATATCGCTTGAGTGCTAAGAATACCGGCATAGCTGGCACTGTTGGCGGTGAGCGCCAACTGACCTTGCCAAAATCCCCAAGCGCCCTGTTTGATCCATTGCAGGCGCTCGCCATCGGCATTGAGGCCGGAGAGTTGCCAAAATGGCCGCTGTGCGGTTTGAATCAATTGCAGATTATTGATATCCAAATGCTCAATCTGCAAATGTTGCCAAGCAGGTAGGGCTTGAGTCAGTAGCTGGAGATCTTGCGGCTGTTCGGCAATCCATTTCACGCCGCTGATGGTCAGTTGATCCAGCTCGATGCGGTGTTGGCTCAATTTGCCTTGCAACTGCACATCCCCTTGCCAGACTTGGGTATGCCCTTCAATCTCAATTCCGTTTGGGTTAAAAGTCAGCTCGGCACTCGGCTCGACCCATAAAGTTTCTCGCCATTGGGCAGAGTCGGCATTGAGTGACAGATAGCCTTGTGGCTGTTGCCAGACCGTGGTGGATAAGCGGTAATCTTCCAGTGATAGATTGAGGTTCTCCCAAGTCACCCCATGGCTGGTAAGCTGGCTGTTGAGCAGATCTAAGCTGTTAATATGATTTACGTAAGTGGTGATTTTTTGCCACAGTGGATTGGCGCGGACTTGGTCGAAATCGAGGTTAAGTCGGTTGAGGGTGACATTGATCAGTGACCAGCCTTCTGGGTATTGCTCGGCTTGCCCAGAGATGGGGCTATCGCGCCAATCGAAAGAAAAACCGTGGATGATACTATTTTCGGTCTGATGCTCCGCATTGATCAGCACTTGATTAAACGTTTCACCCTCAAGGGTAATTTGTTCGGCAGCCAACTGCAGCTTGCCATAGGGTAACCACTGTTGTGGCGCTTGCCAGCGTGGTTGCTGGATTTGCAGGCTGACCCCGCGCGCGCTCATCTCTTGATCTGTCCAGTTGAGATTATGGATCGCTAAATGATGCAGTTGGATTGCGGCAGGCCAAGCAAACGTTGGCAAACCTTGACTGAGATTGATGCCATCCAGTAATGCGCTATCAATATAGAGCTGTTGCTTGAGCAGACCATGTGGGTTGAGCCATAAATCGATCTGCTGCACTTCAACGCTCGGTGTGGTTGCCAGTTGTACTCCTTGCAAGCGCAGCTTAAATGGATAGAGATATTCGATGTTTTCAAAACGCAGGGTTGCTGGCCATAGCTGCTGCACGATCCATTGTGCCGATGGCGTGAAGTAGCGAGTGTGCATGATACCAAACCCTGCTAACACCATGATCAGCAGTAGGGCGATGCCGGCGACACTTATGGCTAGAAATTTTCTCATGGTCTCTGCAATTACCGTCATTAATCTTAACTATCCCCTTCCTACTTGAAGTTACAGCGGTGTTGGCTACGTTCGTTTACCTCAATCACACAGTTTGTCTATGCTTATGGGGGCTCACTCACTTGCCGCCTACCTGCAACTCCAAGTTGTTTGGGTATCAGCGAGTGACAACGCTGTGCACTGCGAGTTGGCATGTTGCTGGGGGGTTGCTTAGCAAGCTTGGAGTAAAGTGCGCGCAACCGCAACAAAAAAAGCCCCTTGAAATAGGGGCTTGCTAGTGAGTTATCATTTTTACCCTTCCTACTTGAAGCTGCAGCGGTGTTGGCGACGTTCGCTCACCCCAATCACATAGTCTGTCTATGTTATTGGGGACTCACTCACTTGCCGCCTACCCGCAACTCCAAGTTCTTTGGGTATTGACTTTCGCTCATGCTGGGATGAGCGAAAGTGATTGGATTGCGGCTTAGTCGAGTTGTGGTCCGGCCGCAACCAGTGATTGACCTTCCGCATTGTCGGTGTACTTGTCAAAGTTATTGATAAAGCGCGCGGCTAAATCTTTGGCTTTGCTTTCCCACTGCAGTGGGTCGACATAAGTATCACGAGGATCGAGGATCATTCGGTCAACCCCTGGCAGTGAGGTTGGCACTTCAAGATTAAAGATTGGGATGTGCTTGGTTTCTGCTTGTTCAATCGAACCATCCAAAATCGCATCAATAATGCCGCGAGTATCTTTAATCGAGATACGTTTGCCACTGCCATTCCAACCGGTATTGACCAGATAAGCTTCGGCACCAGACTCTTCCATGCGTTTGACCAGCACTTCAGCATATTTGGTTGGGTGTAGAGTGAGGAACGCCGCACCAAAACAGGCCGAGAAGGTTGGGGTTGGCTCCGTGATACCACGCTCAGTACCGGCCAGTTTAGCGGTAAAACCGGATAAGAAATGGTACTTAGTTTGCTCTGGAGTTAGTTTGGACACCGGAGGCAGTACGCCAAACGCATCCGCCGACAAGAAAATCACTTTATTGGCATGACCACCTTTCGATACCGGTTTAACAATGTTGTCGATATGATAGATCGGGTAGGAAACACGAGTGTTTTCCGTTTTTGAACCGTCATCGAAATCAATCGAGCCATCATTGCGTACGGTGACGTTTTCTAACAGCGCATCACGACGGATGGCATTATAAATATCTGGCTCAGCTTCTTTGGAGAGTTTGATGGTTTTGGCGTAGCAGCCACCTTCAAAGTTGAACACGCCATCATCATCCCAGCCGTGCTCATCATCGCCGATTAACGCGCGTTTTGGATCGGTTGAGAGTGTGGTTTTACCGGTACCAGAGAGGCCAAAGAAAATGGCCACATCGCCCTCTTTACCCATGTTGGCAGAGCAGTGCATTGATGCGATGCCTTGCAGCGGCAAGAAGTAGTTCATCATCGCGAACATGCCTTTTTTCATTTCACCGCCGTACCAAGTACCGCCGATCAGTTGCATGCGCTCAGTCAGGTTAAATACAGTGAAGTTTTCTGAATTCAGACCATGCTCTTGCCATTTCGCATTGGTGCATTTGGCACCATTCATCACCACGAAATCTGGTTTGAAACGGGCTAATTCCTCTTCGGTAGGACGAATGAACATATTTTTCACAAAGTGCGCTTGCCACGCCACTTCGGTGATAAAGCGAACACTCAGGCGTGTATCGGCGTTCGCGCCGCAGTAGCCATCGAGTACAAATAAGCGTTTGCCTGATAACTGCTTAGTCACCAGTGTTTTCAGATCACTCCACACCGCTTGGTTAATCGGTTTGTTATCATTTTTGGCTTTATCTGAGGTCCACCACATGTTGTCACGAGTGGTGTCATCTTTAACGATAAATTTATCTTTCGGTGAGCGGCCAGTAAAAATACCAGTATCAACTGCGACGGCGCCTAATTCAGTGACGACACCGCGCTCATAACCTTCGAGGTCTGAACGCGTTTCCTCAGCAAATAACAGCTCATAGCTCGGGTTACGAACAATTTCTTTAACGCCATTGATACCATATTGGGCTAGGTCGATTTGTGCAGCCTTAGTATGTTCCATAACGGTCATAGGTGCTCCTTGTAGGATTTTGTAGGGATTTTGTAATAATTTTGGTTGTCTGTGGAACATGCTAACAACGGATAGGCGACAAAACAGGGAGGCAGTTCAAATATTATCCACCCAGTTTCGGTGGTTTCAGGTAGCTCGTCACAGATATTGGTATTGCATATTTTATGCAGCCGTTAAATCGCTTCTTGGTGACTGAACATCAGGAGACGTGATTGGTTTAAGTTGCGTGTTTTGTTTTACTTATTGATTTTGTTTGATTTTTATTTATTCTTTTAAATAAAAAACCAAAAATAAAAGCCAGTAAAGACTGGCTTTTAGTGAGTGATATTGCTGGGTATTGGTCGCTTTACACGGCAGATTAATGCAAGGTTTGCCCATTACTGGACGAGGGTTGATACAACTCGCTCACCTGTGCCGCATCGAAAGAATAGGTGGTACCGCAGTAATCACAGTGCAGCGACACCACGCCCTCTTGCGCCAAAATGTCATTAATCTCGTCCCGTGCGACTGTAACAATCGCCGCGCCACTGCGTTCACGCGAGCAGCCACAACGGAAGTTAACCGCTTGTGGGGTGAACAACTGCACTTTCTCTTGGTTATACAAGCGATAGAGTAGCTCTTCGGCAGGCAAGGTGAACAACTCTTCATTTTTAATCGTGTTAGTCAACTGGGCTAAGTGCTCAATATCGTCGCTGGAACCTTTACCATCCGGTACGATTTGTAGCAGCATGCCCGCCGCACAAGCTTTACCCGCTTGTTGGCCAACGCGGATCCACAAATGGGTTTTCAGTTGTTCAGAGCGTAGGAAATAGCCTTCCAGCACTTCCGCTAGTGTTGCCCCTTCTAAGCCAACTACGCCTTGGTAACGCTCGCCTTGCTTTGGTTCAATAGTGATCACTAAGTGACCTTTGCCCAGCATATCGTGCAAACCAGCATCTTCGGCAATATCACCTTGCCAGCGTGCCACGCCACGGACTTGCTGATTATTATCACCGTTAATCACCACTAAAGAGACAGGGCCATCACCTTGTAGCTGCAAGGTGATCGAACCTTCAAATTTTAAGGTGGCCGTCAGCAGTGAGGTGGCGACCAGCAATTCACCAATCAAGTGTTGTACTGCGGTTGGGTATGGTTGACTGGCAATCATCTGCTGGTAAGTGTCGTCCAGTTGAACCAACTCGCCACGCACCGAGAGGTCTTCAAAAAGATAGCGATGCAGCATATTGCTCGCCATTGAATGTGTCGTCATAAGGAATTGTCCGGCTATTTACTTACTGATGGATAAATTTGAGTAGATCTCGACGCTGTTTTTTATCAGGACGTTGATCGGAACTCGGGTTGAGTTGGCGCATCATCGCTTGGCGCTCTCGTTGCTCGATGCTGTCTGCGGTTTCGCGATACAGCAATTGCGCTTCTGGTGCGCCACGCCGTTGATCAGTGATTTTTTCGATGATCACCGTTTTTTGGTCATGACCTTGGCGTAGGGTGAGTTGTGCGCCCAGCTCGACTGACTTACTGGGTTTCGTGCGTTGGCCATTATAGTGAACTTTGCCACCCTCGACCATATTTCGCGCGATGGCTCGGGTTTTGTAAAATCGGGCTGCCCACAGCCATTTATCCAGCCTTATACCATCGGGATTGGAACTCATTGGCATATTTCCTCTCTAAGCTGGTTATGCTTTAAACTATTGACCGCTTAACAATGGTGTTTGCTGCCCAGTTTTTCAAGCAAGTCGACAATTTAACGTTTGAGACACTTGGTGTTATTTAGCTTGTGATATATTGCTGTGTTGACATAACGTATTGAAAAACTGCTGTAGCGCCCGATTTGGGTAACATTGGGTGTTATAACTACAGCAACAAATGACGTGGACATTTATGGAATTTAAACAACTGCCGCCGCTCGCGAGTTGGCCGCGTTTAGTGAGCGAGCGAGCGCTGCGTTGGCAAAAACCGATCAGTCAAGGATTGACCCTCTTCTTGTTGGTGGTCGCTGCGTGGATGGTGGGCAAAATGGTGTGGTTAGTCTTGGCAGAACCAGTGCCAGTACCGCGTTGGCAGCCAACCCCACTCGCACTAAAAAGTGAGCGGCAATCAATCGATATCAGTGGCTTACAAAGCGGCGCACTGTTTGGCACCTTTGAGCCGACCAAACCACCCGTGGTGGTGGCTCCCGTGGTAGTTGATGCGCCTAAAACTCGCCTAACCTTGGTGCTTTCCGGAGTGGTTGCCAGTAATGATCCACAAAAAAGTTTGGCGGTGATTGCCAATCGAGGCGTGCAAGCCACTTATGGTCTCAATGAAGTGATTGAAGGCACGCAAGTTAAACTGCAAGCGGTGTTGGCCGATCGCGTGATCATCAGTAATGCCGGACGTGATGAAACTCTAATGCTGGAAGGGCTGGATTATACCGCCTCAACGGCTGCGGCTGCGCCGAATAATTCCGCGCCCGCTACGCAACCCAAGGCGGAGCCAACTTCGCAAGAGACTCTCGATACGATTCGTGAAGCGATCGCGCGCAATCCGCAGGAACTGTTTCAATATGTGCGCCTTTCTCAGGTTAAGCGTGATGAGAGGGTGATTGGTTATCGTGTCAGTCCCGGCAAAGATGCCGCGCTGTTTGAGTCGGTCGGCTTGCAAGCGGGCGATGTGGCCGTGGCGCTCAATGGTATGGATCTCAGTGATCCGAATATTATGAATAGTGTATTTCAGTCAATCAACGAGCTGACCGAAATCAGTCTAACGGTTGAGCGCGATGGTCAACAATATGATGTTTATATTCAATTTTAACACTCAGCTCAGTGCGAGCTTAGTGAGGCAAGGGAGTTCCCAGTGAAAGTGTGGCTGAAAAAAAGTTCATGGTTATTGGCCGGCAGTTTGCTGTCGATGCCGTTAGTCGCGGTGGCAAACCAGTACAGTGCCAGCTTTAAAGGCACGGATATTCAAGAGTTTATCAATATTGTTGGACGTAATCTGGAAAAGACCATCATTGTTGACCCTTCCGTGCGCGGCAAAGTCGATGTGCGCAGTTTTGATACCTTAAATGAAGCGCAATACTACAGTTTCTTTTTGAGTGTGCTGGAAGTGTATGGTTTTGCCGTGGTCGAAATGGATAACGGCGTGCTCAAGGTGATCAAATCGAAAGATGCCAAAACCTCAGCCATTCCAGTTCTCAGTGGTGATGAGCGTGCCAATGGCGATACGGTGATCACTCAAGTGGTGGCGGTAAAAAATGTATCGGTGCGTGAATTGTCGCCGCTGCTGCGCCAACTGATTGATAACGCAGGGGCTGGCAACGTTGTGCATTACGATCCGGCCAATATTATTTTGATCACTGGCCGAGCCGCAGTCGTCAATCGCTTAGCGGAAATCATTCGCCGCGTCGATCAGGCGGGCGATAAAGAGATTGAAGTGGTTGAACTCAATAACGCGTCGGCAGCGGAAATGGTACGTATTGTCGAGGCGCTCAGCAAAACCACCGATGCGCAAAATACCCCAGAATTTTTAAAACCCAAGTTTGTGGCCGACGAGCGGACTAACTCGATTTTGATTTCCGGTGATCCGAAAGTGCGTGATCGACTCAAGCGTTTGATTAAACAGCTGGATGTCGAAATGGCGACCAAAGGTAATAACCGGGTGGTGTACCTTAAATACGCCAAAGCCAACGATATGGTCGAAGTGCTAAAGGGCGTATCCGACAATTTGCAAGCCGAGAAAGGCACTGGTCAGGCAAACAATTCCAAGCGTAACGAAGTGATGATTGCCGCGCATGTGGATACCAATTCGCTAGTGCTGACGGCCCCGCAAGATATTATGAATGCGATGTTGGAGGTGATTGGTCAATTGGACATTCGCCGCGCGCAAGTGTTGATTGAAGCGTTGATCGTCGAAATGTCCGAAGGCGATGGGATTAATTTGGGCGTGCAGTGGGGGTCGCTGGAAAGCGGCTCGGTGATCCAATATGGCAACACGGGTGCTTCGATTGGCAGCGTGATGATTGGTCTTGAAGAAGCCAAAGACACTACAGAAACTACCGCAGTTTATGATTCTGATAATAATTTCTTGAGAAATGAAACCACCACCACTAAAGGGGACTACTCTAGCTTAGCTTCAGCACTGTCTGGCTTGCAAGGTGCGGCGGTCAGTATTGCGCTTGGTGACTGGACGGCGTTAATCAGTGCGGTATCGAATGATTCCACCTCAAACATCCTCTCCTCGCCCAGCATCACGGTAATGGATAATGGTGAAGCCTCATTTATTGTCGGTGAAGAAGTGCCGGTGATCACCGGCTCAACCGCAAGCTCAAGCAATACCAACCCATTCCAAACCGTAGAGCGTAAAGAGGTCGGGATTAAGCTCAAAGTGGTGCCGCAAATCAACGAAGGTGACTCAGTGCAGCTCAACATTGAGCAAGAGGTGTCCAATGTGTTGGGGGCCAATGGCGCGGTTGATGTGCGTTTTGCTAAACGTCAGCTCAACACCTCGGTAATGGTACAAGATGGTCAGATGCTGGTGCTCGGTGGTTTGATTGATGAAAGAGCGCTAGAGAGTGAATCCAAAGTGCCACTGCTCGGCGATATTCCGCTGCTTGGTCAACTGTTCCGCTCGACCAGTTCACAGTTGGAAAAGAAAAATCTGATGGTGTTTATCAAGCCAACCATTATTCGTGATGGTATGACCGCGGATGGCATCACCCAGCGTAAATACAATTATATTCGGGCTGAGCAACTGTTCCGCGCGGAAAAAGGCTTGCGCTTGCTGGATGATGCCAGTGTGCCTGTGCTGCCAAAATTTGGCGCGGATCAGCTTCATCCACCAGAAATTCAAGCCTTTATTGAACAGATGGACCTTAAATAATGACTGAAATGGTGATCTCTCCAGCACAGCAACCGTTGATCCGTCGCCTGCCGTTTAGCTTCGCCAATCGGTTTAAGTTACTGCTCGATTGGAATGAAGATTTTTCTCAGGCCACCATCTACTATTTAGCGCCATTGTCGATTGAGGCGCTGGTCGAAACCAAACGCGTGGTTAAACACGCGTTTCAACTGCAAGCCTTGGCCCAGAACGAGTTTGAACTCAAGCTGACCCAAGTCTATCAACGCGACTCATCGGAGGCGCGGCAGTTGATGGAAGATATTGGGGCCGACAATGATGATTTCTTCTCGCTGGCTGAAGAGTTGCCACAAAACGAAGATTTGCTGGAAAGTGAAGATGATGCGCCGATCATTAAACTGATCAATGCGATGCTGAGCGAAGCGATCAAAGAAGGGGCATCGGATATTCATATCGAAACCTTTGAAAAAACCTTGTCGATCCGCTTTCGGGTCGATGGGGTGCTGCGTGAAGTATTAGCGCCGAGTCGCAAACTCTCATCACTACTGGTGTCGCGGGTGAAAGTGATGGCCAAGTTGGATATCGCTGAAAAACGGGTGCCGCAAGATGGGCGTATTTCACTGCGCATTGGTGGCCGAGCCGTGGATGTGCGGGTGTCGACCATGCCTTCGTCCCACGGCGAGCGAGTGGTGATGCGCTTGCTCGATAAAAATGCCACGCGGCTTGATCTGCACAGCTTGGGCATGACCGCGCAAAACCATGACAATTTCCGCCGCTTGATCGCGCGTCCCCATGGGATCATTTTGGTCACCGGACCGACCGGCTCAGGTAAATCGACCACCTTGTACGCTGGTTTGCAAGAGCTCAACAGCAGCGAGCGGAATATCCTCACCGTCGAAGATCCGATTGAATTTGATATTGACGGCATCGGCCAAACCCAAGTTAATCCACGGGTGGATATGACCTTTGCCCGCGGTTTACGCGCCATTTTGCGCCAAGATCCCGATGTGGTGATGGTTGGGGAAATTCGTGATTTGGAAACCGCGCAAATTGCTGTGCAAGCCTCGCTGACTGGTCACTTAGTGATGTCGACTTTGCACACCAATACTGCGGTGGGCGCGGTGACCCGTTTGCGCGATATGGGGATTGAGCCGTTTTTGATCTCTTCATCGCTGCTTGGCGTGCTGGCGCAGCGCTTGGTACGCACGCTGTGCGCCGATTGCAAACAGCCTTATGAAGCAGATAAAGAGCAGCGCAAACTGTTTGATAGCAAGAAAAAAGAGCCGCTGATCCTCTACCGAGCGACCGGTTGTGCCAAGTGTAATCACAAAGGTTATCGCGGCCGAACTGGCATCCATGAACTGCTGTTGGTGGATGATGCGTTGCAAGAGCTGATCCATAGCGAAGCGGGTGAACAGGCGATGGAAAAACAGATCCGCGCGACTACGCCAAGCATTCGTGATGATGGTCTAGACAAAGTTCGCCAAGGCATCACTTCGCTGGAAGAAGTGATGCGGGTGACCAAGGAGTCCTGATGGCGGCGTTTGAATACAAAGCGTTAGATAGCAAAGGGCGTCATAAAAAAGGCATCATTGAGGGTGATAATGCGCGTCAAGTGCGGCAGCGCCTCAAAGAGCAAGGCTTAGTGCCGATTGAAGTGTTGGAAACCCAAGCGAAAGCGGCGCGCAATCGCCGCCAAGGTTTGGGCTTTAAGCGTGGGATTAGCACTCCAGATCTGGCGCTGATCACTCGTCAGCTATCCACCTTAGTCCAATCGGGAATGCCACTGGAAGAGTGTTTGCGTGCGGTGGCCGAGCAGTCGGAAAAGCCACGTATTCGCAGCATGTTGGTGGCGGTGCGCGCCAAAGTGACCGAAGGTTATACCTTGTCCGATAGCTTAGCCGATTACCCGCAAGTGTTTGATGAGCTGTTTCGCTCGATGGTTGCGGCTGGCGAAAAATCCGGACATCTCGATTCGGTATTAGAGCGTTTGGCCGACTATGCGGAAAATCGGCAGAAAATGCGCTCCAAGCTGCAACAAGCGATGATCTATCCGGTGGTGCTGGTGGTGTTTGCAGTCGGTATCGTGGCTTTTTTGTTGGCGGCGGTGGTACCTAAAATTGTCGGGCAATTTGTACAAATGGGGCAAGCCTTACCGGCTTCGACCCAGTTTTTGCTCGATGCCAGTGACTTTTTACAGCATTGGGGCGTGTGGCTAGTGATTGGCTTGCTCGTGCTGATCTACCTACTGCGCTATGCGCTGACTAAGCCGGATCTGCGTTTGGCTTGGGATCGGCGCGTGATCCGCCTGCCGATGATTGGCAAAATCGCGCGCGGTCTTAACACCGCACGTTTTGCACGCACGCTGTCGATTTGTAGCTCCAGTGCGATCCCGATTTTGGATGGCATGCGGGTTGCGGTGGATGTAATGACCAATCAATTTGTCAAACAGCAGGTGTTAGCCGCGGCGGAAAATGTCCGCGAAGGCTCCAGCTTGCGCAAGGCGCTTGAGCAAACCAAATTGTTCCCGCCGATGATGCTGCACATGATCGCCAGTGGTGAGCAAAGTGGAGAATTGGAAGGCATGCTGACCCGCGCGGCGGATAACCAAGATCAGAGTTTTGAATCAACGGTCAATATCGCGTTGGGGATTTTTACCCCCGCCTTGATTGCATTAATGGCAGGCATGGTGCTGTTTATTGTCATGGCAACCCTGATGCCGATTTTGGAAATGAATAATTTAATGAGTCGTTAAGTCGCCGCGTGCGATGGAGACGAAATAGTGTGGAGTAGCTATGAAAACAATGCGTAAAGCAATTCGGAAACCGATCGCTCAGCAAGCGGGTTTTACCCTGCTCGAAGTGATGGTGGTGGTGGTGATCCTGGGCATTTTAGCCAGCTTTGTGGTGCCAAACTTGTTGGGTAATAAAGAGAAAGCCGACCAACAAAAAGCGGTGACCGATATTGTGGCGCTGGAAAATGCCCTCGATATGTACAAGCTGGATAACAGCGTCTACCCAACCACAGATCAAGGCTTAGAAGCGCTGGTGAGTAAGCCAAGTAACCCTGAGCCACGCAACTATCGTGATGGGGGTTATATTCGCCGTCTGCCAAGAGATCCATGGGGCAATGAGTATCAATATTTGAGTCCTGGTGATAAAGGCGCATTGGATATTTTCACCTTAGGCGCGGATGGCCAAGAGGGTGGTGAAGGTCCGAATGCCGATGTTGGTAACTGGAACATTCAAGATTTTCAATAAACTTGCACAATAAGGTATCAATCCAATCCATGACAGCGACGCGCGGTTTTACGTTACTGGAAGTGTTGCTGGTGCTGGTGTTGGTGGCGGTCAGTGCGGTGGCGGTGATCGCCACCTTGCCGGTGTCGGTCAACGATGAAGCCAAAATCAGTGCCCAGAGTCTCTATCAGCGCTTACTTTTGCTTAACGAAGAAGCGATTCTGAGTGGGCAAGATTTTGGGGTGCGAGTCGATGTTGAGGCGCGGCGGCTGACCTTTTTACAATTGAGTGCGGATCAAGGCTGGCAGAAGTGGCAAAGCAATAAAATGACCAATCAAACCACGCTCGATGGCAACTTACAGCTTGAGCTACAACTGGGCGGCAGCCGTTGGCAAAATGATGAGCGACTGTTTAATCCCGGTACGTTGTTTGATGAAGAGATGTTTACTGAGCAGCAAGCGACTAAGCAGGAGCGCCCGCCGCAGCTGTTTGTGCTATCGAGTGGCGAAGTGACGCCATTTACGCTGCGCATTTTTCCCAAAGGGCAACCACGCGATGAGCAGTGGCGAGTCAGCGCGCAAGAAAATGGTACCTTGCACCTGCTGGCGCCGGGAGAAAGTGATGAACCATAAACGCGGTTTCACTTTGCTGGAGGTGTTGGTGGCGCTGGCGATTTTTGCGACGGCGGCAATCAGTGTCATCCGCTCGGTCAGTCAGCACATCAATACGGTCAATTATTTGGAAGAGAAACTGTTTGCGGCGATGGTGGTGGATAACCAGATGGCGCAAGTGATGCTTAATCCGCGTGCGCTAGCGGCGCGTGAGGGCAGTGAGCAGATGGCCGGCCGAACCTGGTATTGGAAACTCAGTCCAGTACCCACGGCCGACAATCTGCTCAAAGCCTTTGATGTGAGTGTGGCAACCGAAAAAGGGGCGACCCCGGTCGTGACGGTGCGTAGCTATGTTGCCAATTAAGTCTCGGCGCACGCTATCGCGGTCTGCGCACGCTAAGTTAGCGGGCCAGCAGAGCGGCGGATTCACCTTAATTGAAGTGTTGGTGGCGATAGCGATCTTCGCCAGTTTGAGCATTGGTGCTTATCAGGTGCTTAACCAAGTGCAGCGCAGCAATCAAATTTCGGCCGAACGCAGCGCGCGCTTGACCGAGTTACAACGCGCGCTGGTGATCATGGACGCCGATTTTCGCCAGATGGCACTGCGCCAATTTCGTACCGATGGACAAGCGCCGAGTGAATTGTTGCTGCAATGGCAAGCGTCTTTGCTCGATTCGGATCAGCATGGCTTGCTGTTTACCCGTCTGGGCTGGCATAACCCACAGCAGCAGTTTCCACGCGGCGAGGTGGCGAAAGTCGGCTACCGAATTTATGAGCAGCGTTTAGAGCGTATCTGGTGGCACTATCCGGATACTCCTGTGGGTCAGTCTGGCTTGGTGACACCGTTATTAACCGGTGTTGAGGATTGGCAGGTGCAGTTTTATCAACAAGGCGAGTGGCGCACGGAATGGTCAACCAAGCATGCATTGCCTGAGGCAGTTAAAGTGATGCTGCAGTTGCAAGATTATGGTCAGTTGGAGCGGATTTATTTGACTGGCGGAGCGACCCTCAATCAGGCTGAGAGTAGCAATAATGGTAGTTAAGCATAATGGTCGTTAAGCAGCGCGGCGTAGCGCTGATTGTAGTGTTACTGCTGCTGGCGGTGATGGTGTCGATTGCGGCTACGATGGCTGAGCGCTTGTTTAGCCAGTTTCAGCGCGCCACCCATCAACTCAATTACCAGCAAGCCTATTGGTATAGTATCGGGGTCGAAGCCTTGGTCAAAAAAGGCATTGAGCAGAGCTATCAAGATAGCCAGACGATCAATTTAAGTCAGCCGTGGGCGACCCAGCAGCAAACCTACCCACTCGATTATGGTCAAGTGAGCGGTAAAATTCGCGATATGCAAGCTTGCTTTAACCTTAACGCGTTGGCGCAGGTCAAGATCAGTGCCGATAGCGTGCAAAAGCCATATTTATTGCGGGTGTTACAAGCGCTGAGCGAAGAGTGGCAAGTCGAGGGGTATTATTTGGCGGAAACCATCGCCGATTCGACACTGGAATTTATTGATGCTGATGACTCAGTACGCACCGCCTATGGGGTTGAAGACAGTTACTATCAATCGATGCACCCAGCTTATCTGGCGGCGGATGCTTGGTTAGCCGATGCCAGCGAATGGCGTGCGGTGCAGCAAGTGAGTGGTGAGTTAATGCAGCAAGCGCTGCCTTATCTGTGTGCGCTACCGACCGAGCAGTGGCGTTTGAATGTGAATACCTTGCCTGCTGAACAAGCGGCGCTGTTGGCGGCGATGTTTAGCCCTGCTTTGAGCCGTTCGAGCGCTAAAACCTTGTTGGAAGGGCGCCCGTTTGATGGTTGGGCAAGTGTGGAAGATTTTCTGGCCGAGTCGGCGCTCAATGGCGTCGAGCAAGCAACACGCACCGAGGCGCAAAAATACCTCAGTGTCGATAGCCATTATTTTGAATTAGATGCTCAGGTGTTGGTCGATGCTTCGCGTGTGCGGATCCGCAGCCTGTTTTACAGTAACGATAAAAAAACTGCGACGGTGGTTAGTCGTCGCTTTGGAGGGATCAGTGAGCGAGTTTCTGACCGTTCGACTGAGTAGTCAAACCGAGGCCGAAATCCCTTGGTTAGTATGGTCTAGCGAACTGCAGCAAGTGATTGCTAGCGGTGAAGTGGCTGGCTGGCAAGCTTTACATGAGCTGGAAAGCTATGCGGCCGAGCGTAGCGTATTAGTGCTGCTGGCGGCCAGTGATCTGATCTTAAGCCGAGTGGCGATCCCGCCCGGTGCGGCGCGGCAGTTGGAGAGCATGTTGCCCTATTTGCTGGAAGATGAGATCGCACAAGATGTTGAAGAGTTGCATTTTTGTGTGCTCAGTAAAGGGCGTGACAGTGCCGATGTGGTCGGTGTGGATCGCCGCTGGTTCGCTGCTTGTTTAGAGCAGCTGAGCGAATGTGGCTTGTCAGTGCAACGCGTGCTGCCCGATGTGCTGGCGGTTCCTCGTGTTGACGCCGGTTTAAGCGCATTGCAATTGGGTGATGAGTGGTTAGTCCGTAAAAGCGACACCCAAGGCATGGCACTCGATGCTCAGTGGTTAAGTTTGCTCGCCAGCGATGCTTGGGTAAAGCAAGATGATCAGTATCTGCCACTGCACGCTTTCACGCCATTACCCTCGTTAGCCTTGGCTGAGCAGCAAGAGTGGCACGATCAGCCAAGTGGTTTAGTCATGCAACTGCTGACCCAAGAAGCATTGAGTAGCAAATTTAACCTGCTCAGTGGCCGGTTTAAGCCACAATCGTCTTGGCTGCCTCATTGGCGAATTTGGCGCAAAGTTGGCATCGCCGCTGGGTTATTGGTCGCGGTGACGATCGGCCATAGTGTGTTGCAAGCCCATCAGTATCAGTTACAAGCCGATGCTTACCGTGCGCAAAGTGAGCAAATTTTCCGGACTATTTTTACTGATCGGCAGCGTATTCCAACCGTGACCTATTTAAGACGGCAGATCAGTGATGAGTTAGCGCGCTTATCTGGCACTTCCAGTGCAGGCAGCCTATTACACTGGCTGACGCCGTTACCGAGCGCATTGAGTGGAATTAATCTGCAACTGCAAAGCATTAAATTTGATGGTAATCGCAATGAAGTCCGCCTAGAGGCGACCAGTCGTGATTTCCAAAGTTTTGAGCAAGCACGTACCCAGCTTGAGCAGCATTTTGTGGTCGAACAAGGCCAAGTGAATAAAAATGGTGAGCAAGTGTTTGGTGTGTTGCTGGTTAAGCCAAAGTAAGGCGAAAGGATGAAACCGTTATTAGCTTCGATACAGGCTTGGTGGCGCAGTGTTACGCCGCGCGAGCAAAAAATGCTGTTGGTGAGTGGCGGGTTAGCGCTCATCGCGATCAGTTACTGGGGCGTGTGGCAACCGCTAGAACAGCGTACCACTCAAGCACAAGCGCGTTTGCAGAGTGAAAAACAGCTGCTGAGCTGGGTGAGTGATAATGCCAACCGGATTGTGACTTTGCGTGGTCAAGCTGGGCAAGGTAGTGGTGGGCAAGCGGCGACTAATCAGTCACTCAATCAGGTGATCACTCAATCGACTCGTCAGTTCAAGATTGAGTTGATTCGAGTACAGCCGCGCGGAGAAATGATGCAAGTGTGGATCCAGCCACTGCCGTTTACCCAGTTGGTGGCTTGGATTGCCGATTTGCAACAGCGACAAGGGGTGAGTGTGGATGTGATCGATATCGACCGCGGTAAAGAGAGCGGGTTGGTTGAAGTCAAGCGCTTACAGTTAAAGCGAGGCGCTTAAGATGCGGCGTGCGATAGCTTATAGTGGATTATTTTCGGCGGTGGTGTTGGTCAGTGTGCTAGCACATCTGCCAGCGCAGGTCGCATTTAAACCGCTACCGTTGCCAGAGGGTTTACAGCTCAATGGGATTGAGGGCACATTGTGGCAGGGCAAAATCGCCCAAGTACAGTGGCAACAAACCAATCTTGGCGATCTGAACTGGGATCTGCATCTGAGCCGTTTACTGCTGGCACGGCTGCAAGCCGATGTGCGTTTTGGGCGAGGCAGTATCAATCAACTGCGCGGTAAAGGCGTGGTTGGGGTTGGCTTAACGGGTCCTTATGCTGATCACCTACTGCTGTCGTTACCCGCCGAGCAAGCGTTGCCGTGGCTTAGTTTGCCGTTCCCCTTAACGGTACAGGGGCAGTTGGAATTAACGTTGCAACACTATCGCTTCGCTCAACCTTATTGCCAGCAAGCGCAAGGCAGTTTGGTTTGGTCTACGGCACAAGTTGTCTCGCCACTAGCGACGTTGGATCTCGGGAATGTACTGGCAGATTTCAGTTGCCAAGACAGTGTCATCACCGCGCAAGGTGGCCAGCAAACTGAGCAGGTCAGCAGTCAGTTTAACCTGACGCTACAGCCAGATCATCGTTACCAAGTGCAAGCATGGTTTCAACCGCAAGATGCCTTTCCTGATGGCTTAAAGCCGTCGTTGAACTGGTTACCCGCTCCTGATGCACAAGGCCGTTATCGGTTTAATCCGCAAGGGCAACTTTAAGCAATAACCTTGATCAATCACTTTTAGCAATGACGTTAAGTCATAGTTTTGAGTAAGATTACGGCCTCGCTCGGTTAGATGATTTTATCGCTCGGCAAATTCAGGATTGCAGACCAAGGTAAATTGGCATCGCCGAGCACAATGAAATCTGGGTTTTGTAAACTTTCGCGCTGATTGTAGGAGAGCGGCGCTAACTGGGTGCTAACAATGCGGCCACCGGCTTGTTCGACAATGCATTGGGTGGCGGCGGTATCCCATTCACCGGTGGGACCAAAGCGGAGGTAGCAATCGACCGCGCCTTCTGCCACTAAACAGGCTTTCAATGCTGCAGAGCCCAGTGGTAGCAGATCGTAATGCCATGTGCTGTTGAGGCGGTGGGTGATCTGATTGATGTCTTGGCGACGACTGATCGCGATGCTCAATGAATGATCAACGGATTCGCGTTGGTAAGTTTGGATTGGCACACTCTGCGCCTGATCGGCAATTTTCCATGCTCCTTTACCGGCATAGGCGTAGTAAGTCACGCCGGATACCGGGGCATACACCACGCCCATCACCGGCTGATTATGCTCCACTAGCGCAATAATGGTCGCAAACTCGCCGCTGCGTTCGATGAACTCTTGAGTGCCATCCAATGGATCAACCAGCCAGTAACGCGGCCAAGCTGCACGGGTAGCCAGTGAGATCTCGGCATCCTCTTCGGAGAGGATTGGAATGTCTGGAGTTAACTGCTGTAACTGTTGGCACAGCAATTGATGTGCCGCTAAGTCGGCACTGGTCACTGGCGTGGCATCACTTTTGGTGAACGCTTGATAGGATTGGTGTTGGTAAATATCTAAAATCAATTGCCCTGCCGCTTGGGCGATACCAATTACTTTCGGCAGTAAGGATGAGAAATCGTGGGTGGTTGTCATAATCACTCCCAAGGTTGGTGATTTATCTCCGTTCTACTTGAAATTGCCGCGGTATTGATTGGTACTCATAAACTTCATCACATCGTTATCTATGCTCAGAGGTTTTGTTCCTTGGTCGTCTACCGGCATATCTTCAAGCGGTTTGGGTATCGGCTTGTATCAAGCGTAGAGCGAGCAGTAATGCGGTGATACTGCGCGCTTCACAAAAATCGAGATGGGTCAGCAGCTCTTCGGCTTGAGCTAATGGCCAGCGAATGATCTCTAAAGGTTCCGGTTCATCACCGGTTAATGATTCAGGATAGAGATCTTGCGCGATAAATAACTGCATATGGCTTGAGAAGTAGGATGGGGCAAGCACAACGCTTTTGAGTGGAATTAATTGCTGCGCGCCAAAGCCAATCTCTTCTTTTAATTCGCGATTGGCCGCTTGTTCGGCACTTTCGCCGGCATCGATTAACCCTTTTGGAAAACCCAATTCATAACGCTCGGTTCCGGCAGCGTATTCGCGCACCAACAACAGATCACCTTGAGCCGTGATCGGCACCATCATGACTGCGTCTCGCCCACTGGGTTTCATCCGCTCATAGGTACGCTGTGCGCCATTGGCAAAACGCAGATCCACCGCTTCAATAGTAAACAGTCGCGACTGGGCGATGGTGGTGCGTTCCAGTATCGCAGGTAAAGATTTGGATGGCATACCAAGGCTCCGCTGTAAAAGGTTTAGTCACGATCGGTGTGGTGACGATGGTTGCCAATCATTGGCCGAAAAGCCGATGGCGAACCATCAGCTTGAGGTGCTTGGTGCTGAGCTCACTAGAGGGGCTAGTAGTAAGAGTGCTCACCGCGATCATGTTCGGTGGAGTCGCGTACTGCGGTCAGCTCCCCTGCAAATTGAGCCAGCAGCTCTTTTTCAATCCCGTCTTTGAGTGTGACATCGACCATTGAGCAGCCATTACAGCCACCTCCAAATTGTACCAGTGCAACGCCATCATCAGAGATGCTGATCAGGCTGACGTGGCCACCGTGCCCCGCCAATTGTGGGTTAACCTGAGTTTGTAGTGCATATTCAACCCGCTCGATCAGTGAAGCATCATCAGCCACTTTGCGCATTTTCGCATTCGGTGCTTTTAGGGTCAGTTGTGAGCCGATTTTGTCGGTCACAAAGTCAATCACCGCGTCTTCCAAAAACGGTAGGCTTAGCTCATCAACATAAGCGGAGAAGTTGCTGAAGGTCAGCTCGGTATCGGTAGCTTCTACCGCTTCCGGTGGGCAGTAAGAAACACCACATTCGGCATTTTGTGTTCCAGGGTTAACCACAAACACGCGAATATTAGTCCCTTCAGGCTGCTGAGCGAGCAATTTCGCGAAGTGAGATTGAGCAGATTCAGTAATAGTAATTGGATTTGACACGACGAATACCCGAGTAAAAGAATAGGTTATTACTCACCATTTTACTCCTGAGTTAGCGATGATCCAGCCTTTTTGCATAAAAAACGTTAAGGTTGGCGCTCTTTTGGCTCGGGAGTGCGGCATAGGCAGTAAATATCAATCCTTTGCACCCCAGCAGCAAGCAGTAACGCACATAAATGGCGAAGGGTACTGCCCGTGGTCACCACATCATCGACAATTGCCACATGAGCTGCGCGTGGTAGATGATTAAGCTGAAATGCATCTTGCAGATTGTTGAGGCGCTCAGTTTTGCTAAGCCCTTGCTGTTGCGGTGTAGCTCGGCGGCGGCTAAACAGTTGGTGGTCATAGTCGGTGGCTAAAGTGCGGGCTAAGGCTCGCGCCAGTAGATCACTCTGATTAAAGCCGCGCTGCCAGCGTCGTCGCCAATGCAGTGGTACGCAGCACAATAACGGTGCTGGTTGTTCTATTTGGGCGGCCAGCAACTGAGCTAGGCGCGGCGCTTGCCAAAATTGGCGCTGATATTTGAGTTGCTGTACCGCATCACTCAGCGGAAAACGATAATCGCCCACGCAGATCAGTGTGTGCCACGCTGGCGGCTGGCGTAGGCATTGTCCACACTGTTCGACCGCGATTAAACTGGGTAAGCCGCAGCGCTGACAGCGTGCACCATGTGCCAACCATGCTTGGCAAGCGGTGCAAATACCCGCTGGATTAGGAGTATCCAGCGCCAAGCGGCACAGTGGGCATCGTGCCATCTGTTGTAGCGCAGTGGTTTTTCTAAGCCAATCGATTAACATCATCATTCCATAATTGGGGTAATTGCACTTATCTTGCAGACAGGCAAAAGTGATAACGATGGAAATAGACGGAGAAAATGTGACCATGGCGTTGTATTGGCAAGTGAGTGGACAAGGGCAAGATCTGGTGCTGGTGCATGGCTGGGGGATGAATGGCGCGGTGTGGCAATCAACCGCACAAGCATTAAGTCGCCACTTTCGAGTGCAGGTGGTCGATCTGCCTGGTTATGGTCACAGTGCCGCACTGCATGCCGAGAATATCGAGCAAATCGCCGCCGCGTTATTGCTAGAGGCTCCGCGTGATGCGATTTGGGTTGGTTGGTCATTGGGCGGGTTAGTCGCGACGCATATCGCGTTGCATCACCCAGCGTATGTGCGCCAGTTGGTCACTGTGGCTTCCTCGCCCAAATTTGCGGCACATCAGGATTGGCGTGGTATTCAACCAGCGGTATTACAAGCGTTTAGCCAGCAATTGATCAGCGATTTTCCATCGACGATTGAGCGTTTTATGGCGCTGCAAGCGATGGGGAGCCCCACGGCTCGGCAGGATGTCAAACAGCTTAAACAAGCGGTGTTATCGCGGCCGATGCCAAATCCCTTAGCCTTGATGGCAGGACTCATCATGCTGGCTGAGCTGGATTTGCGCGCTGAATTACCGTACCTGACCCAGCCAGTGCTGCGTTTGTATGGTCGGTTAGATGGTTTAGTGCCAGTCAATATCGCTCATGATGTCGACTTACTGCTGCCACAGAGCGCGGCAGTGATTTTCAATCAATCGGCTCATGCACCGTTTATCACTGAGGCAGAGCTATTTGAGCAACAGCTGCTCACTTTTGCTGCGCTGACCAAAAATTGACTCAATAATTAGCGATGTTGGTCGATAAATAGTCTAACCCACAGCGTAAGCTGGGGGAGGGCGAAGCTGAGGAGGTTTCGGCTATGCTAGTGTCACCGACCAATGTCAGTGTGCCGCTTATCGCCCCATCAGTGAATGTGCCAACCGAGCAGGTCGCACGTGATAACCGCGTGCGTGCGCCCGTTACGCCTACCGTAGCTTTGGCCGGCTCGAATGCTGAACGTAAGATTAAAGATGATGATAAACGCCGCAAACAGCCCGCATGGGATCCTGCTGAGCATCCCAGCTACGATGTGGATGGTGAAGCACAAGAGCCTAGTTTTCATCACCATGAATCGAAAAGCGAGCTAGAGCGATTGTTTGAACTGTTGGCGCTCGCTTCGTACAGCGAACAGCAAGGCAAAGGTTATGTGATGCGCTTTCGCTTACCAAAGCACATTCTTGATGCTGCGATAATACAAGGCAAAATGGCGCGCCGGCGTGTCGTGATCAAATATCATTATGGTCACGCAGTGGCACCCAACACACCATCAGACGTGATTGCCGTTTTGTAGGTGGGTCGTCCGCGCAAAACAAAAGTCCCCATGGTCATGGGGACTTTTTTATCTCACTTGAGGATAGCCATTCAAGCTATGGCTGATGACTATTTCTTGGCTTTGGCGAACGCGGCAGCAAATGCACCGCCCATCGCACCACCGATTGCCCCACTTTGCGCATTGCCGGTTGACTCAGCCCGGCGTGGCACACGACGCTCTTGTGCTGCGCGTGGTGCGGCACTGCGTTGGCTGCGATGATCTTGGCCGGGCTCATCGTTTAAACGCATCGAGAGCGCAATCCGCTTACGCGCGACATCTACTTCCATCACTTTGACTTTGACGATGTCTCCCGCTTTCACCACATCACGCGGATCGGCGATAAAGCGATCGGTCAGCGCCGAAATGTGCACTAAGCCATCTTGATGCACGCCGATATCGACAAATGCACCAAAGTTGGCCACATTGGAGACCACGCCTTCCAAAACCATCCCCACTTCCAGATCCGACACTTGATGAATGCCATCGGCAAACGTGGCTGTTTTGAACTCTGGACGCGGATCGCGCCCCGGTTTATCCAGCTCTTTGATGATGTCACTGATTGTTGGCACGCCAAAGTGCTCATCAGTGTAATCGACCGCGTGCAGGGTGCGCAGGAAATCAGTATTACCAATCAGCGCTTTGAGATCTTTGTTGTTCTTCTCGGCGATGGTTTTCACCACCGGATACGCTTCTGGGTGGACTGCGGAGGCATCAAGCGGATTTTTACCATCCATAATGCGCAGGAAGCCGGCACACTGTTCAAATGCCTTAGGCCCCAAGCGTGGCACTTTTTTCAGGGCGCTGCGTGACTCAAATCGGCCATTGTCATCGCGATAAGCGACGATGTTTTGCGCGAGGGTGGCGGACAGTCCGGCCACGCGAGTTAACAAGGCAGCCGAAGCGGTATTCACATCGACACCGACCGCATTCACACAATCTTCCACAATCGCATCCAGACGTTTGGCGAGTAGACTCTGACTGACGTCATGTTGATATTGGCCAACCCCGATTGATTTCGGATCGATTTTCACTAGTTCAGCGAGCGGATCTTGCAGACGACGTGCGATAGAAACCGCGCCGCGCAGTGACACATCCAGATTGGGGAACTCTTTGGCCGCCAGTTCAGAAGCGGAATAAACCGAAGCTCCGGCTTCGCTGACCATGATTTTTTGCACTTTGAGACTGCCGCGCTTGATCAGATCGGCGGCAAAGGCATCGGTTTCGCGCGAGGCGGTGCCATTACCAATCGCAATCAGATCGACATTGAATTTTTTCACCAGCAGCGCGATGGACTGCATAGCGCGATCGTATTGATGCTGTGGCGCATGAGGGTAAATGGTGTCGGTGGCCAGTACTTTACCGGTGGCGTCGACTACCGCGACTTTACAGCCGGTACGCAGGCCAGGATCGAGGCCGAGCGTGGCGCGAGGGCCGGCAGGGGCGGCCATCAGCAGATCTTTTAAATTGCTGGCAAACACTTCAATCGCTTCGATTTCAGCGCGCTCTTTCATTGCGCTCATCAATTCGGTTTCCATGTGCAGTGAGATTTTGATCTTCCAAGCCCAACTGATCACCTGCTTGCGCCAACCATCAGCCATCGCTTGACTGAGATGAATACCGTAATGCTCAGCAATCAAGCTTTCGCAGTAAGATTGGCGCGCACTTTCGGCTAATTCAGGATCGGCATTCAGCGTCAGAGTTAAGAAGCCTTCGTTACGGCCACGCAGCATTGCCAAAGCGCGATGGGAAGGCGCTTTGCTGATCGGCTCGCAGTACTCAAAGTAATCTTTAAACTTCTCGCCAGCTTGCTGTTTACCTTCTACCACCCGCGCGACAATCTGTGCGTTGCGATTAAGGTGCTGGCGGATTTTCTCCAGCAGATTGGCATCTTCTGCGATGCGCTCCATCACGATCGCACGCGCGCCATCGAGTGCCGCTTTGCTGTCTGTAATCCCTTTTTCAGGATTAATGTAGTTTGCCGCCGCGCTTTCCGGGTCGGTATTCGGATGGGTCCATAAGGTATCCGCCAGCGGCTCCAGCCCCGCTTCAATCGCGATTTGACCTTTGGTGCGCCGTTTTGGTTTGTAAGGCAGATAGAGATCTTCAAGGCGGTTTTTGCTGTCGGCGCTTAAAATTGCCTGCTCCAGCTCTGGGGTCAGTTTGCCTTGTTCTTGAATCGATTTGAGGATGGTTTGGCGGCGATCATCCATCTCACGCAGATAGGCAAGACGGCTATCTAAGTGGCGCAGTTGGGTATCGTCTAATCCTCCCGTCACTTCTTTACGGTAACGGGCGATAAAAGGAACGGTATTGCCATCGTCGATTAGGGTGACGGCAGCGATAACTTGCTCAGCGCGAACATGCAGTTCTTGAGCAATCTGGTGACAGATAGCTTGGCTCATCCGTGGTGGTCTCTTGTTGATATTTGTATGTTATATGGGGGCAATTGCGTTGGACTATAGCGTAAGGCTGGTAGCAAAGCGCAGTTTGAGCGCAGGATCACGCTCTGCCCACTTTAGAGGACGATCACTCATCGGCGGCTATTAATACCACGTCTGCGGCGCGCTTTTGAGAGCTTTTAGTCAAATCTTTTGTTGTGACTGGTCAAGTGCAGCAAAAATCGGTACTTTGCGCGCAAGCTGATTTTGTTGAGGACCCCGAGTGAAAACCAAACTGATCACCAGAGCTGGCTACAATAAGCTCAAACAAGAGCTGGATTATCTATGGAAAGAGCAGCGCCCAGAGATCACGCAAAAAGTGTCATGGGCGGCGAGTCTTGGCGATCGCTCAGAAAATGCGGATTATACTTACAACAAGCGTTTACTGCGTCAGATCGATCGCCGGGTGCGCTACCTAAGTAAGCTGCTGCCCGAGTTGAAGATTGTTGATTACGCGCCGCAGCAAGAAGGCAAAGTATTTTTCGGGGCATGGGTAGAAATTGAAAATGAAGCTGGAGAAGTGAAGAAGTTTCGTATCGTTGGCCCAGATGAAATCTATGGCGATGCCAAAGATTACATTTCAATTGATTCGCCGATGGCTCGAGCACTGCTTAAAAAGCAAGTCGATGAAGAGTTGCAAGTACGCACCCCTGCCGGTGTTAAAGAGTGGTTTATCAATTCGATTGAGTATAAAAAAGGGGAATGACTCCCCTTTTTCACTGTTAGTGAGCAGATGAAAGTAGTTCTGGATTGGTTACAAGATTTCTTACTCCATGAGCATGATCTTCATCAAATGGATTATTTTTAAGCCATTTTTCTACCGATTCAATATTAACTTTTATTACATTAGGTCTGACACTCCATGTCACCTGTAATGGTGAACCCTGTTCATTATAGCTAGGGCCAGTTGTTGAGCCTGCATAAATAATCGGAGTCCCTGTTGTATCAGGAATATTTAATGCTTGATAATAACCATTTTTAATTCCAACCTCATTTAACTGCACAAAGTTTGATGCCTTTTTATCATTGACTAGTACATAAACTTGGGCTTCAACACGAAGTTGTGGATTCGCTATAGAAGGAGATAAGCAGGAGTTTAAAGTTGCACCTGGTTCTACTTGAGCCGTTGAGTGAACATAATGAACTTCTATTGTATCGCCTGATTGTATACCAAAATTATTCTTGAATGGCTTTAATTCTGTTGCAGTTAAGTTTCCATTGTATTTATAACCAGTGCCGTATCCTTTCCCATTTCCATTGCCCGCATATTTTGTAAATTCTCCACCTTTATGCTCAGCATTTTTATGGAAGTGAATATTACATAAATTCATTTTATGATATTCAGGTGCAATTGAAAAATTACGGCTATTTTTCCCTGTGAGATTATCTATATCTCTTGGGGATTGTGGTCCAAATCCAAGACCAATAGTATTTTTTCCTAAAGCTATTCTTTGTGAATGAATAATATTGTCATCAACATTAGCCATAGCTGATGTTGTTATAAGAGCTGTGAAAGTAACCAAGAAATTTGACTTCATTTTGAACCTTATTAAAAATATAATTATTTTTTAGTGTGTTAAATGAAATATTACTCATGCTTTTATCGATTGATAAATAGAGTATGTTCGGTCACAAAAATATTATTTTTATGACATTATGATTTTAAGCATAAAGAATCGTGACAGAATATCTGTTTTTTGTAAGTTTATTTTTTCGTAAATGTAAACTAGCATTGAATATCAAAAGCATATCCGTTACAAGGACATAAAAAGTAACAATTCTTTGTGCTCGGTGAGCGGTGACGATGTTACATTTTATCTTTCCACAGTAGTGGGAATTGAATCGGTCGAGATGCGAAGAATAATCAGGTGGGATCATGGTGGAAAATCATAAAGTTTTAGTGGTAGATGATGATGCGCGTTTGCGTGCGCTGCTTGAGCGTTACCTGTCGGAGCAGGGTTTTCAAGTGCGTAGCGTAGCCAACGGTGAGCAGATGGATCGTCTACTGACGCGTGAAAACTTTCATCTGATGGTGCTGGATTTAATGTTGCCGGGAGAAGATGGACTGTCGATCTGCCGTCGTCTGCGTAATACCAACAATATGATCCCGATCTTGATGCTGACGGCCAAGGGCGATGAGATTGATCGAATCGTCGGTCTAGAAGTGGGCGCGGATGATTATCTGCCCAAGCCATTTAACCCGCGTGAACTGCTAGCTCGCATCAAAGCCGTCCTGCGTCGTCAAGTGATTGAAGCGCCGGGAGCGCCGAGCGCGGAAGAGACCATCATCGAATTTGGTGAATTTCGCCTCAATCTTGGTACGCGTGAGATGTTCCGCGGCGAAGAGGCGATGCCACTTACTTCGGGTGAATTTGCGGTGTTGAAAGCGTTAGTCACCAATGCTCGTGAACCGCTGTCGCGCGATAAGCTGATGAACATGGCGCGTGGCCGTGAATATTCAGCGATGGAGCGCTCGATTGATGTGCAAATTTCTCGTCTGCGTCGCATGTTAGAAGTCGATCCGAGCAAACCGCGCTATATTCAAACGGTGTGGGGACTTGGCTACGTGTTTGTTCCTGATGGTAAAGCGGCCAGCTAACCTTTTCTAGGCACGCCGAGCAAGGGCGTCTTCGCTCTGAGTGTGCCCTTGCTAGCGCCTTCCGCCCTGAAACCTCAAGCGGTTTGGGTACATATTTAGGTGACTTATGCGAATTCGCAGCTCATTTACTCAATCGATCCTGCTGTTTTTTTCTCTGCTGATTGCCAGTCAAATTTACTCTTACTACGCGGTGTTTAACTACGCCTTGCTACCAAGTTTGCAGCAGTTCAATAAAATTCTTGCCCATGAAATTAGCCTGATGCTGGATGACACCAGTCAATCGGCGATGAGTTCAGAGATGGACGCGCTACTCAAACGGCGGGTGCTTGAGCAATTGGGAGTGACTATTCATAGTGATGACAGTTCTGCTGCGGCTGATTTCCAGCATGCGCTGAGTATCGATTTAATGAGCGAAGAGATGAGTGGCGAACTTGGCTCGCCGACCGAGGTGCGCATGGCTCTTGGCGAGGAGAGCTATATCTTGTGGATGAAGATTGACTCGCTGCCCGGCCAATTATTACGCATCCCTCTCTCTGAGTTACAAGAAGAAGATTTCGCGCCACTGTTTCGTAACAGCATCATTATGGCGCTGCTGATTGTACTGGGGGGCTGGCTGTTCATTCGTTTGCAAAATCGGCCGTTGATGGCGCTAGAAAAAGCCGCGCACATGGTTGGGCGTGGTGAAATTCCCCCTCATTTACCAGAGCAAGGTACGTTGGAAATTCGGGCCGTGACGCGGGCATTTAATCGCATGTCGAAAGGCATTCAAGCGCTAGAAGATGATCGCGCCTTGCTGATGGCTGGGATCAGCCATGATTTACGAACTCCACTCACGCGCATCCGCTTAGCAACGGAGATGATGTCGCCGCAAGATAGTTATCTGGCAGAGAGTATGATCAGTGATACCGAAGAGTGTAATCAAATTATCAGCCAGTTTATGGATTACCTAAAACCGGTCAATCGGCAAGCTTTTGAGGCGGTGGATATTAACGAGATTGCCAATGATGTGGCCAGTTCGGAAGGCGGCTATGAAGTGCAGATTGAAACCGATCTGCAAGCTGAGGTAGTTCCTGCCTTTGGTAATCCGATTGCGATTAAGCGTGCGCTGAGTAATTTGGTGGTTAACGCCCTGCGCTATGGCAATGGCTGGGTTAAGGTGAGTAGTGGTATGACGGCGGATAAGCAGTTGGTTTGGCTGTGTGTCGAAGACAATGGCCCCGGCATTGAACCTAGCCAAGTGAATAAGGTGTTTGAACCTTTTACCCGTGGCGATACGGCTCGTGGTAGTGAAGGTACCGGTTTGGGATTGGCGATTGTGAAACGGATCGTCAGCCAACATCACGGTGCGGTGGCGGTGAGTAACCGAAGCCAAGGTGGCTTACGCGCCCAAATCAGTTTTCCCACCAAATAAGACTGCAACAGTAAAAAACAGGGCTAACCGAAATTAGCCCTGTCTCAACCGTCAGGTTGATTGTCTTACCTAGTCTGCTTGCCTAGTTTGATTATTACGCTGCTTCAGTTTTCACTACTGGAGCAGCTTTTTCATCGCGGCGTACCTCTGGCAGCAGCAAGTTCAGCACGATCGCGGTGATCCCACCGGCTGCTACACCAGAAGAGAACAGATTCTTAATAAAATCGGGCATAAACTGCAGAATTTCTGGTTTTTGCGCGATGCCGAGTCCCATTGAGAATGATAGTGCCATGATCAGAATCGCTCGGCGATCCAAATCCACCCGTGAAATGATGCGCACCCCGGCTGCGGCAATGGTACCAAACATTACAATGGTTGCACCGCCCAATACTGGCTCAGGGATCAACTGTACAAAGCTCGCGACACCTGGGAATAGGCCAAGCAGCACCAACATGCCCGCGATAAAATAGCCAACATAACGGCTGGCGACACCGGTCAATAAGATCACGCCATTGTTTTGGCTGAAAGTTGAGTTCGGGAAGCTGTTAAACAGCGCCGCAATTGCCGAGTTCAGACCGTCCGCCAGTACCCCACCTTTGATGCGCTTCATATACACTGGTCCTTTGACCGGTTCACCAGACACTTCAGAGGTAGCGGTGATATCACCAATCGCTTCTAGCGCCGTGATCAGGAAAATCAGTACCAGCGGGATAAACAGTGACCAATCAAAGCCTAAGCCGAATTGCATCGGGATTGGCAGCGCAATCAGTTGGGTTTCTGCTAAGTTATCGGTATTGACCATTCCCATCAGGTAGGCCATCACATAGCCGACCAGCATTGCAATCACAATTGACGCGATACGCACGTAAGGATTGTGCGCTCGGTTAAGCAGCACAATGATCGCTAATACGGTACCGGCCAGGGCCAGTTTGTCTAGGCTACCAAAAGTGCCATCGGCCATTGCCGCATAGCCACCGCCCATCGAAACCAATCCGACCTGAACTAAGGTAAGGCCGATCAACGTTACCACAATCCCAGACACTAGCGGAGTGATGATGCGCTGGGCAAATTGCAGCACGCGTGACAGTAAAATCTCTGCGCATGAAGCGACTAAAATGGTGCCGAAAATAGCCGCCATCATGGTTTCGATATTGGCTCCGCCCGCTTTGAGCGCAAGGCCAGCACCAATAATTGGCCCTAAAAAGTTAAAGCTGGTGCCTTGAATCGATAGTAAGCCAGATCCAATCGGACCAAAGGTGCGTATCTGAATAAACGAGGAGACACCAGAAGCAAACAGCGACATGCTGATGATGGTATTGGTTTGATCGGCCGGTACGCCAAGCGATTGACAGATGATCAACGATGGCGTGATCACCGCGACAAACATCGCTAGTAAATGCTGCAGGGCGGCAAATAACGTTTGTGGCAAAGGTGGACGATCATTGAGTTGATAGACCAGATCGGCTTGGCGCGAAGTTGATTGTGTCATAGCGATTTTCCTGATGATAAATAACACCTTGCGCACGCTGAATGGGTGGTTAAGGTGGAGCAGAAGCCGCCTCTGTGATTGCTGTTAATCAGACTCTGCTCAGAGTAGCCCTTACCATGCTCAGCAGCGGCGTGGTTAGCTGCAGCTTAAACCGGTTTGGGTATAGCAAGGTAAACGTTTGCGTCAACCGTAAAATGGCGGCGATTATAGAGGTTTTTATCAAAAAAGCAAACGGTTGCTTTGGGCGTTTTCGCTGGCTGGGGCAGATGAGCCGTTATGCTTTGGCGTAAATATCGCGCTGGCCGAGCCAACGCTGAATGATGGCTTGTGCATGCTGCGGATAGCGCTGGTGGAGGTGTCTGGCAATACGCTGCACTTGCGGCACTAATGCTTGATCACGCACCAGATCGGCAATTTTGAAATCAGCCAGCCCAGTCTGTTTGGTGCCCAACAGTTCGCCGGGGCCACGGATTTCTAGATCGCGCTCGGCGATCACAAAACCATCATTGCTGTCGCGCAGTACCGCTAAACGTTTTTGCGCTGTTTTCGAGAGTGGGGCGTGAAACAGTAATACACAGTGGCTGGCGATGGTGCCTCGGCCGACCCGTCCGCGTAGCTGATGCAGTTGAGCTAGCCCTAAACGCTCAGGGTTTTCGATGATCATCAAACTGGCATTCGGCACATCCACCCCCACTTCAATCACTGTGGTCGCCACCAGCAGATGCAGTTGGTTGGCTTTAAAGGCTTGCATTACTGCCTGCTTTTCGGCCGCTTTCATTCGCCCGTGCACTAAACCGATGCGCAGATCCGGCAGCTTGCGTTGCAGATCTTGCATTGTCTCTGCCGCGGCTTGCGCTTCGAGCAGTTCGGATTCATCAATTAAAGTACACACCCAATACGCTTGTTTGCCTTGGTTAAGGCAGGCATGGCGAATGCGTTCGACAATCTCATCGCGTTTGGTATCGGGGATCGCCACGGTTTGAATTGGAGTGCGCCCGGGGGGCAACTCATCAATCACTGAGGTTTCTAAATCCGCGTAAGCGGTCATCGCTAACGTACGCGGGATAGGCGTAGCGGTCATGATCAGTTGATGCGGATAAGCGCCTTGTTTTGCACCTTTCTCGCGTAACTCTAAGCGTTGATGGACGCCAAACCGATGCTGCTCATCGATGATTACGAGGGCAAGGTGGTCAAATGTGACCTGCTGTTGAAACAGTGCATGGGTGCCGACCACCATTTTGGCCTCACCGGTTGCGATGCGGGTTAGCTCGTTTTCGCGTGCTTTACCTTTGAGTTTACCGGCCAGCCAGCCGACTTGAATGCCCATCGGTTCTAGCCACTGGGCAAAATTGAGTGCGTGCTGCTCGGCGAGCAGCTCAGTGGGAGTCATTAAAGCCACTTGATAGCCATGCTCAATCGCGCGTACCGCTGCGAGCGCCGCGACTAAGGTTTTGCCTGAGCCGACATCACCTTGCACCAAACGCATCATTGGTTGCGCTTGGCTGAGATCTGCTTCAATTTCCGCCACTACCCGTTGTTGCGCCTGGGTCGGTGAAAACGGCAGTTGTGCCAACAGTTGCTGCTTGAGTTGGTGGACAGGAGCCAGTGGTAAGGCGGTATCTTGCTGGCCTTGGCTGCGAATCGCCAGCATCGAAAGATTTTGCGCCAGTAGCTCTTCCATGATCAGTCGCACTTGTGCGGGATGTCGTCCTTGCTCAAACTGGCCTAAATCGATATCCGCCGAAGGGCGATGAATGATATTCAGCGCTTGAGCCAAGGTCATCTGCTGATCGTACAGCCCCGAGGGTAGTAGCTCTTGCACTGCCGATTTTTCCAGTAGCGCTAATGCTTGGTCGGTCAAATGACGTAAGGTGAGTTGGCGTAGCCCTTCAGTAGTGGGATACACCGGTGTCAGATTGGCTTCGGCTTGTGTGGTTTGGGGGGCGACCACAAAGTGATAATCGGGATGAATGATCTCTAAACCGTGCGGGCTACGTTTGACTTCACCATAGGCATGTACCCATTTGCCTTCAGCAAAGCTGTTTTTGATGGCTGCGCTAAAGTTAAAAAAGCGCAGCGTCAGGCTGCCGTTACCATCGCTGATTTTCACGCTGAGCATTTTGCGTTTGCCAAATAGCGTATCAGCGGCCATCACCTTACCTTGCACCGCGGCCCATAAGCCGTGGTGCAGTTGCACCAGCGGATAAACCTTGCTGCGGTTTTCATAACGCAGTGGTAGATGAAACAGCAGATCTTGCACGTTGTGCAAACCGATTTTCGCCAGTTTTTCGGCAACTTTGGCTCCGACACCGGAGAGCTCGGTAAGGGCAACGCTGGACAGGAGTTGTGACATGCGCATCGGTTCTAACTATTTGACAGAAAGGCTATTCAAACATTGAGCTGTGTTTTTGTACAGGAAAAATTAACCGCAACAGGCAAGCTTAACGGATGCCTATTGCGGTTACTGATCGGTTTGGGCTGGTCGCTTAAGAATTAGCGTACGATCAGTTTTTGCGCCGCCGTACTTTGAGCGTATGTGGCATGCTGCGGATCTTGCGCATAATGTCGGCTAAGTTGACCCGATCTTTGGTGGTCAGGAGTAGCGTCACTGTATACAAGCGACCATCGCGCTCTTCGGTGGAGATCCCGTGAATATTGGAACCGGTATTAGAGATCACGTTGGTGAGCTCTGCCAGTGCACCTTGACGATTGTGGATATCGACTTTCAGCTCAGTGATGAACTCTTGATCGTAATCTTTGGTCCATTCAACCGCCATGTACTTATCCGGCTCTTTTTGGTAGCCACGCACATTCGGACACGTTTCGCGGTGTACCACTAAACCTCGTCCCGGCGAAACATGGGCGATGATGTGATCATCTGGGATCGGGTGACAGCAATTGGCAAAGGTGAGCAGAATTCCTTCGGCTCCGCGGATCGGTAGTTTGTGTTTATTGTTTGCTGGCTGGTTTGGTTCGCTTAGCTCATCGGCATTGCCCAATAGACGGCGGGCAATCACAATGCTCATCAGTTCACCTAGGCCAATCGCCGCCAGCAGATCATCCATCGAGGCGATTTTTAGGTCGCTCAATACCTTGCTGATATTTTGTGGCGCGATTTCGCTAATCGGTTGGCCACCCAGCGCGTGATTGAGCAAGCGGCGGCCAAGGATAATTGAGTCTTCGCGACGCATGGTTTTCAACACTTGGCGAATTTTAGTGCGCGCGCGTGAAGTCACTACATAGTTAAGCCATGCTGCATTTGGGCGTGCGCCCGGTGCACTGATGATTTCCACCGTTTGGCCACTTTTCAGCGATTGGCTGAGCGGATAAGGTGTGCGATCGACGCGTGCGCCGACACAGGTATTACCAATGTCGGTATGGACCGCATAAGCAAAGTCCACCGCGGTCGCGCCGACCGGTAATTCAACGATACGCCCTTTAGGCGTGAACACGTAAATCTCATCGGGGAACAGATCTGATTTGACGTTTTCGATAAATTCAAACGAGTTACCCGCACTTTGCTGCAATTCTAGCAAGCTTTGCATCCAGCGCTGTGCTTTGATTTGTGCCGTCGTGCCACCACGTTCGCTATTGGCTTTGTATGACCAATGGGCTGCCACCCCTTTATCGGCCATTTGATCCATATCTTCGGTACGGATCTGCACTTCGACAGGCACGCCGTGTGGGCCAACCATCGAGGTATGCAGCGATTGGTAGCCATTGGCTTTCGGGACGGCGATATAATCTTTCATACGCGCCGGACGTGGCTTGTATAAACTGTGGACTTGGCCCAATACCCGATAACAGGTATCTGCGCTATCCACCACGATCCGAAACGCATAGATATCCATAATGGTGTGAAAACGCTGCTCTTTGGTTTTCATCTTGTTATAGATTGAGAACAGGTTTTTCTCTCGCCCTACCACTCGGGCAGGCAAGCCGACTTCTTTGAGGCGACCTTCGATTTCACTGTGAATACGCAGGATCATCTCTTTGCGATTACCACGCGCCGCTTTGACCACTTCTTTGAGCACTCGATAACGGTTAGGGTAGAGTGCTTCAAAACCCAGCTCTTCGAGTTCGGTTTTGATGTTATGGATCCCCAAACGATGGGCCAGCGGTGCGTAGATTTCTAAGGTTTCGCGGGCAATGCGGCGTTTTTTATCTGGGCGCAGCGCACCAAGGGTACGCATATTGTGAGTGCGGTCGGCCAATTTGATCAGGATAACGCGAATATCCTGCACCATGGCCAGCACCATTTTGCGAAAGTTTTCCGCTTGTGCTTCTTTGCGATCGCGAAATTTAAGTTTATCAAGTTTTGAGACGCCATCCACCAATTCAGCGACTGAGTTGCCAAACAGGGCATCGAGGTCTTGCTTGGTGACCTCACAATCTTCAATCACATCATGCAGTAGCGCTGCTTGTAGCGTTTCTAAGTCGAGACGCATCTCGGCCAAGATCCGTGCAACCGCCACCGGATGGATAATGTAAGGTTCGCCGCTTGAGCGGGTTTGCCCTTCATGGGCATCTCTCGCTACCACATAAGATCGGCGCAGAGCCTCGATTTGAGGCTCTGTGAGGTATTCTTGGGCAACGTCTTTTAGACTATCGAATAGATACAAATTTCAGGCCCGGCGGGTTAAGTCGCGATAATTAACGGTTATGCATGATGCTGCTAACTGCAGCCAGCTCTGCCGCTTCTTGCTCTTGCTGCTCTTGACGCTCACGCGCATCGAGCAATTCTTTCGTGATCAGCCCTTCTTCGATTTCGCGCAGTGCGATAACCGTTGGCTTATCGTTCTCTTCCGGCACCAATGCATCTTTACCGCCAGATTGCATTTGACGAGCGCGGCGAGCCGCAACCAGAACTAAGTCGAAACGGTTGCCAATTTTTTCAACAGCGTCTTGAACTGTTACGCGTGCCATGAGAACTCCAAAATTTAGTTAACGGATATAGTGAATGACGAGAAAGTATACAGCCTAACCGGTTGAGATTCTAGCAACCGACAGGGCTGGCAACATAAGTTGGCGGTTTATTCCGCCAACAGCGCAGAAAGCATCGAGCTATATTTAGCAGCTTGCTTGTCTTGCTTCAATCTTTCTGCACGAATGATGGCTCTGAAATCCATTAATGCGACATCAAAATCATCATTAATGATCACATAATCATATTCGCTGTAATGCGAAATCTCTGATTTAGCTTCACTCATGCGTTTTGCGATCACCGCTTCACTGTCTTGACCGCGCGTATTTAAGCGGCGCTCAAGCTCTTCTTTGCTCGGCGGTAGGATAAAGATGCTTTTCGCGTTTGGCATTTGGCTACGAATTTGGCGCGCGCCTTGCCAATCGATATCAAGAAAAACATCAATCCCTTTGTTGAGTGTGTTTTCAATCCATACCTGTGAAGTGCCGTAATAATTACCGAACACTTCAGCGTACTCGAGGAATTCACCTTTATCGATCAGCTCAATAAAGTGCTCTTTTTCAACAAAATGGTAATGCACGCCATCTTGTTCGCCAGGGCGCATACCACGAGTGGTATGGGATACCGAGACTTTCATTGCATAGGTTGGATTTTGCTCCAACAGCGCGGCAATTAAGCTCGATTTACCTGCGCCACTCGGTGCAGAAACGATATAAAGAGTGCCTTTGCCCATCGATTCGGTTCCACTTAGGTTTGGATTGTCTGTTTGCCTCAATCAGCAACCAGTTAAAGATAGCACCAGCTGTTATCCGAATTGGATGATTTTTCAGCCAGAAAAATGGAGGCGAAGAGTAGCACGATGTGCGGGATCTTCTCAAGTATTGGCCGCATTTGCGACTTAAACTTTGTTAAGCTATCTAATCAAGGAGGCGTGAAGAAGTTGTGGGATTTTTGTGCAAAAAATACCCTTGCACCGAATAACGTTTGAGATATAATCGCCGCCCTTGTGAGCTGGCCGCAGGTCAATCACGTAAAATTTGAGTCGGAAGCGTGCTTCCAATTTGGGTTCCCTCGCCCCCAAACCAAACTAAAAAGGTACAGTATGAATCACTTTACCCCTGCGCAATTGCGCAAAGCCCTTGGCTATCTTGTTCTATTTCACATCGTGATCATTGCTTCTAGCAATTATCTGGTGCAAATCCCGTTTACCATTTTCGGTTTCCACACTACGTGGGGCGCGTTTACTTTTCCATTTATCTTTTTAGCCACCGATTTAACGGTGCGAATTTTTGGTGCCGGATTAGCGCGTAGGATCATTTTTTGGGTGATGCTGCCTGCGTTGAGCGTCTCTTATTTACTGTCAGTGGTGTTCTTTGAAGGTCAATATCAAGGCTTTGCCCCACTCAGTGAGTTCAATCTGTTTGTGGCGCGTATCGCGATGGCCAGCTTTATGGCTTACCTGCTTGGACAGATTATGGATGTGCAGGTGTTTAACCGCCTACGGCAAATGCCGCAGTGGTGGATTGCGCCGACCTGTTCCACTCTGCTTGGTAATGCGCTTGATACCTTGGCTTTCTTCGCGATTGCTTTTTACCAAAGCAGTGACCCGTTTATGGCGGAGCATTGGATGGAGATTGCCTTGGTTGATTACAGCTTCAAATTGATCATTAGTTTAGGTTTATTTGTGCCTATTTATGGCGTGCTGCTCAACTACCTGATCAAAAAGCTGACCATGATCAATCAGCACTTCACTGCGGCAAGTGTTAAAGCTGCATAATTCAGCCTGTTAGAGCTAAAGCTCAAATATAAGCGGCAGAGCGAGGAAAAGATTAAACCCGGGAGAATTCAATCTCTCGGGTTTTTTTATGCTGGTTGAATCTCAGCGGCACCCGTTTATTCACCTTATGGATAAAAAGCTCGCGCGAAAGTGATTTGTTTGCATAAACTTTTCTTAGCCTGTCATCAATTAGTGCACAATGGGGGCACAAGATACTGGATGAAATCAGCCCTGCGGCCGGCTAATTTTGGTCAGGGCTGCATGAGTTGAGCAATATAATAAGTACAACCCAGTAATGGGTTAATAGTTGACTAGGAGGAAGAGTGGACGCGGTTACGATTAACAGTTTTTTCATGATAGGTGCCTTACTAATCGGTATCAGCGTACTACTCAGCCCTGTGTCATCAAAATTGGGGATCCCGATTTTATTGGTGTTTTTGGCGGTGGGTATGCTGGCCGGCGAAGATGGCATCGGCCAAATCGGTTTTGATAATTATCCGGTCGCTTATCTGGTCAGTAACCTCGCTTTGGCAATCATCTTACTTGATGGTGGCATGCGTACCCGGGTGGCTAGTTTTCGGGTCGCGTTTTGGCCTTCGGTCTCACTGGCAACCTTAGGTGTGGCGATCACCACCTTGCTGACTGGGTTGCTTGCGATGTGGTTATTTGATCTGAGCTTATTGCAAGGTGTGTTAGTCGGCGCGATTGTCGGCTCGACCGATGCGGCCGCGGTATTTTCACTGCTTAAAGGCCGCTGCCTCAATCAGCGGGTTGGTGCAACCTTGGAAATTGAGTCCGGAACCAACGATCCGATGGCGGTATTTTTGACCGTGACTCTAATCGTGGTGCTTGGCAGCCGCGAAGCCAATTTAAGTGCTGGTTTTTTATTGCTTAATTTCCTACAGCAATTTGGGGTAGGCGCGCTACTTGGTTTGGCTGGTGGTTGGATTTTGTGGTGGCTGATCAACCGTAATCAGTTGCCAGAAGGTTTGTACTCGATTCTGGCGGTGAGTGGTGGCTTGATGATCTTTGCCCTGTCTAATGCGCTGGGCGGCAGTGGTATCCTCTCGATCTATCTTGCGGGGTTGCTGCTAGGGAATCGGCCAACCCGTAGTCGCAACTCCATCCTCAACGTGCTTGATGGCATGACTTGGCTGGCGCAAATTGGCATGTTTTTGGTGCTGGGGCTACTGGTTACACCATCGGAACTGCTGGAGATTGCACTGCCTGGTTTAGCGTTAGCGGTTGGGATGATCGTGTTGGCGCGCCCGATTGCGGTATGGATTGGTTTGGCACCGTTTAAAAGTTTTACCGCGCGTGAAAAATGGTTTGTGTCTTGGGTCGGGTTACGTGGCGCGGTGCCGATCATCTTAGCGGTATTTCCGATGATGGCCGGGCTGCCTAATGCTCAGCTCTATTTTAACCTCGCTTTCTTCGTGGTGATGGTCTCTTTAGTTGTACAAGGTGGCACGCTGACCAAAGCGATGGCGTTAGCCAAAGTCGAGCTGCCTCCTAAGCCGGAGCCGATTTCACGCACCGGGGTAGAAATTTATCCGACCAGCGAATGGGAGCTGTTTATCTACCAATTGAAAGCGGATAAATGGTGTATTGGTGAGCCACTGCGTAATCTGTTTATGCCGCAAGGGACGCGGATTGCCGCGGTGTTTCGCGATAATCAGCTGCTGCACCCCTCTGGTAGTACCGAGTTGCGTGAAGGCGATACGCTGTGTGTGATGGCGCAAGAGCGTGATTTGGAAGCGTTGAGCCAGTTGTTCAGTGAGGCGCCGGAAAAAGCTTCGCTGGCGCGCTTTTTTGGTGACTTTTTCCTGGATATTGAAGCAAAGTTGCAAGATGTGGCACTGCTGTATGGCTTAGATTTAGGTGAATTAACCGCCGAGGCGCAACTGAGCGATCTGGTGCTGGAGCATTTAGGCGAAACGCCAGTATTGGGCGATCACTTCGAGTGGCATGGTCTGCAATGGGTGGTCGCGGATGTGATTGATTGGAAGGTGACCAAGGTTGGTCTACGTTTACCGGCCGAGCAGCAGTTGATTGAAAACGCAGAGCAATAGCAAAATATGTGCAACGACTGAGCGAATCATCGCTTCGCTCAGTCGCAGGCCTCGGTTATCGGTTAACTGGCGAGATTAACCCGTGCTGAGTGAGATGGTTGATAAAAGGCTCTGCTGCCAAAAAGCCGGTAATGCGCGCGTTTGGCATCGGTTCTCCCTGTTGATTCCAAAACTCGATGGTTGGCAATCCGAGCACGTTTAATGCGCTCAGCAGTTCAATATCGGCCGGCTGATTTTGGGTCACATCCGCTTGCAGTAAGACAAAATCATCCAGTTGATGTGAAACGGAGGCGGCGTGGAACGTGTATTTTTCAAACTCTTTGCAGGCGACGCACCAATCGGCATAGAAATCGAGCATCACTGGCTTACCCTGTGCTTTAGCACTGGCTAAAGCGGTTTCTAGCTGGTGTAGATTGGCAATCCGCTGAAACTGAATGGTGTTCACCGCTTGAGTCGGTTGGGCTGGCATCCACCAGCGATGTAACACCGGCTGCGCCGCCAGCACTAGCCCTAAAATTGCCACGATCCCGATTAGGCTCTGCTTCCAACTGCCCAATGCTAGGCTGTTTTTAACATGATATAACCAGCCAAATGCGGCAACGCCAAGCGCAGACCAGAGTAGGCTAGCCCACCACTCCGGTAAAATCCGCTCCAGCAGCAAGAGCGGTGCCGCGAGTAGCACGAAACCGAATAAGGTTTTCACGCGCACCATCCAATCGCCCGCTTTAGGCAGCAGTTGCTGGCCAAATACCGCAACCAAAATCAGTGGAATACCCATGCCAATCGCGAGAGCGTAAAGGGTTACCGCTCCTGTCAACCAATCACCACTTTGTGCCACATATAACAGAGCTCCAGAGAGTGGCGCGGTGGTACAGGGCGAGCAGACTAAACCAGAAATTGCCCCCATGCTGAACACGCCGAGCAGACGGCCGCCTTGCTGAGCATTACTCAGCGCATTGAGCCGTGTTTGTAGCGCGCTGGGCAGTTGTAAGTGGTACCAACCAAACATTGATGCCGCTAATGCGACAAACAGTAAGCTGAGCCCGATCAGCACATAAGGATGCTGCAGTGCGGCTTGGAATTGCAGCCCCGCCGAAGCCACCACTAACCCAAGTAAGGTGTAAGTGAGAGCCATCCCTTGCACGTAAACCACACTCAATAACAATGCGCGGCGTTGAGTGAGTTGCGTGCCGCCAAGTACAATGCTGGTCAAAATCGGGTACATCGGTAGCACGCAAGGGGTAAAGGCTAGGCCGATGCCGAACGCTAAAAACAGTAGTGGTGTCCACCAATTTTGCGCGAGCTGATCGGCAAGTGAACCTTGTATCGAGGTGGAGGAAGTCGCGTTGGAGGGTGACACTGGTTGGCTTGTCAACGGAGCGTTAAGCGCTGCAGTGTGGCTCGGCTCTGCGCTAAATGGCGCAATTTCGATCACTCGTGTTTCTGGTGGATAACAGAACCCTGCTTTAGCACAGCCTTGGTACTGGATGATCACTTTGCCACCGCTTTGGAAATCCGCTAATCGAAGTGGCACAGACAGAGGAGTGGAGTAGATCTGCACATCACCAAAAAATTCATCATGGTAAGGCTCACCCTCAGTCAGTGAGTACTCACCAAGCTGAATGTTTTCACCATGAATAGTGATCCGATCTTGATAAAGGTAGTAGCCCGCTTTGATCTGCCAATCAATAAAGAGGGTCGAACCTTGCTGGAAAGTATTTAACGGAAAGGCTTCATCGACCGCGACAAAACGGTTCGGGCTCGCCGTAAAACCGGCTGTATTGTTGGCGGCATTATTGTTAAACAGTGCCCAAGCCGGCTGAGTGAGTAGGGCAAATAGCAGCGAAAAATAGAGTAACAGTGTGCGCATGGGCAAAATCGTGAGTCATCATTGGCAACGGATAGTAACCTAATCAGACCGTAGGTTGTGTCAATAAGTTTCACGGCCACCAAAAAGGGAGCCGTAGCTCCCATGATTTTGCACTTAACCTATCAGTAGAGGTTAGATAAATAGGCTGCCAAAGGCAAAGCCAAACGCCACGGCGCTGGCAATGGTGACCACACCAGGGATGAAGAATGGGTGGTTAAACACATATTTACCAATGCGGGTTGAGCCTGTGTCATCCATTTCTACTGCTGCCAATAAGGTTGGGTAAGTCGGCAGTACGAACAGCGCACTCACCGCCGCAAAAGAAGCGACTGCAGTCAGTGGTGCGACACCGATCGCTAGAGCGGCTGGCATCAATGCCACTGTGGTTGCACCTTGTGAGTACAACAGCATTGAAGCAAAGAACAGCACCATTGCCAGCATCCATGGATAGTCAGCCAGCAGAGTGCCTGCCACTTCCTTGATGCCATCAACGTGTGCGTTAACAAAGGTTGAACCTAACCAAGCCACACCGAGTACGCAGACACACGCGGTCATGCCCGAACGGAAAGTAGCAGCGGCTGGGATTTGTGCGGCATCAATCTTGGTTAGCAGCACAATTCCCGCTGCGGCAGCGAGCATAAAGGTCATGATCGCTTCGTTTCGACCCAGTGCTGGGTTTTCGATCAGACCGACTGAGCTTGAAATCGCCGCGGCATAACACACCACCAGGATGATGGCTGTGATGAAGACGTAAGTTGCCGTTTTCGCAGTTGGTAGAATTTCGCGTTTTTGGGTACCTGCTAGTTTGATCAGCCCTTGTTCCAGACGCTCTTGGTAAATCGGATCATCTTTCAGCTCGCTACCCATAAAGTTAGACACAAATGCACCCACCATACAGGCGGCAAAAGTAGTTGGAATACAGATTGCCAGCAGGGTTAAATAATCGACACCAAATGGAACTAACATCGCCGCAAACGCAACCACTGCGGCTGAGATCGGTGAAGCAGTAATGGCAATTTGTGAAGCCACGACCGCAATCGACAATGGGCGTGAAGGACGCACACCTTGACCTTTAGCAACTTCAGCAATCACCGGCAAAGTAGAAAATGCTGTATGTCCAGTACCCGCCATCAGTGTCATCAGAAAAGTAACAATCGGGGCGTAAAAGGTGATTCTTTCCGGATGTTTGCGCAGGAAGTTTTCTGCCAGTTGAACCAGCCAATCCATACCACCGGCTACTTGCATGGCTGCGATCGCAGTGATCACTGACATGATGATCAGGATCACGTCGACAGGAATAAAGGCTTGTTTAGTTGGAACACCTAGGATTAATGACAAGGCGATCACACCGGCACCACCGGCAAAACCAATGCCGATACCGCCAATCCGTGCGCCCAGGAAAATGAAGAGAAGAACAACGAGTAGTTCGACCCAAATCATAATGATTACCTCATGTAAAGATGAAAAAATTAGCTCAACACTCACACTACGAGCGTTCAAATAATCTTTTCATCATGTTATCCATCTGCTGAAGTTGCTGCGGTGTTAGCGTATACGATAGGTCTCACCCATTTGCCGCTGACTTGCAACCCTAGCCGTTGGAATTGGTTGAGTGACATGTGAAAAAGCCCCCAAATAAGGGGGCTTAACACGGCGATTATTCGTAACGTTTTGCTTTGTACTGAGGATGCATCAGGTTCTCAACAGAGAAAATATCATCCAATTGTTCTGCGGTAAGCAAACCGCGCTCCAGAACTACTTCTCGTACGCTCTTACCGGTTTCGGCACAGATTTTACCCACAATGTCACCTTCATGGTGGCCAATGTATGGGTTGAGATAAGTCACGATGCCGATTGAGTTAAACACGAAGTTTTCACAAATCTCTTGGTTGATGGTGATGCCATCGACACACTTATCACGTAGATTGATACACGCGTTGGTCAGTAGAGAGATAGATTCAAACATCGCTTGCGCAATCACTGGCTCCATGACGTTCAACTGTAGTTGACCCGCTTCTGCAGCAAAAGTGATGGTGATGTCGTTGCCAAAGACTTTGAAGCAAACTTGGTTGACCACTTCTGGGATCACTGGGTTAACTTTAGCGGGCATGATTGAAGAGCCTGCTTGCATTTCTGGCAAGTTGATTTCATTGAGGCCAGCACGTGGGCCTGAAGAAAGCAGACGCAGATCGTTACAGATCTTCGACAGTTTCATGGCTAAACGTTTCAGTGCACCGTGGGTCATTACGTAAGCGCCGCAGTCTGAGGTCGCTTCAATCAAATCTTCCGCCGGTACAGTTTCAAGACCTGTCACTTGCGCCAAATATTTTACCGCGAGCTCTTGGTAGCCAGGTGCTGCGTTGAGACCCGTACCGATGGCGGTTGCGCCCAAGTTCACTTCCAGCAGTAGCTTAGAAGTGTATTGTAGCGCGCGGATCTCTTCATTTAGCGTGACTGACCATGCGTGGAACTCTTGGCCAACGGTCATCGGCACGGCGTCTTGTAGCTGAGTACGACCCATTTTCAGGATGTTTTTGTTCTCAATCGCTTTCAAATCAAACGCGCTTTTCAGGTATTCAACCGCATCAATCACTTTCAGGATGCTGTTGTAAACCGCGATCCGGAAACCGGTTGGATAAGCACAGTTGGTTGATTGGCTCTTGTTAACATGGTCATTTGGGTTAATAAATTCGTATTGACCCTTTTGCTTGCCCATTAATTCCAATGCCACGTTGGCGATCACTTCATTGGTGTTCATGTTGACCGATGTGCCCGCACCACCTTGGAAGACGTCTGATGGGAATTGATCCATGCATTTACCGGTTTCGAGGATCACATCACACGCTTGCAGAATGTAGTTAGCGACATCTTTTGGGATCACGCCCAGCTCTTTGTTAGCAAGAGTGGCCGCTTTTTTGGTCATTACCATGCCGCGCACAAACTCAGGAACATCTGAAATGGTGACATTAGAAATGTTGAAGTTTTCTACCGCGCGCAGGGTATGAATACCGTAATAAGCTTCCGCTGGAACATGACGTTGACCAAGCAGATCTTCTTCAATACGGGTGGCTGATGTTGCGCTGTTGAGCGCTTCAGATTGGGTAGACATAGAGGATCCTTAGATAATTTATCTAGTGAAAAAGCAAAATTAATAGCTATTTCTGTAACTTAAGAATCCATTCGTCAGAGTTTTTGCCTGGAAATCCGTCCTGACTTATGTGGCACATAATACTGTAACCACATATAAAAAATAGTAACTAGATCACTATTTTGGCTTTTATCCAGCCAAAGTGATACAAAGCTTGTACTAAACATTGTAGGTGACAATATTGCGTTTTGGCATAGTAAAGCACACACTTTTTTACAGCCTCTCCGTTGGTGGTGAGGGTGGTAAGGCATACACTGGCAGCAAACCAAGGAGGCATTGTGTTCCCGATCTTACTGTTATTCTTTATTGCGATTCCGGTGCTTGAGATTGCGCTATTTATCCAAGTCGGTGATTGGTTTGGTCTATGGCCAACTATCGGCTTAGTGTTGTTGAGCGCCGTGGTGGGGGCATCACTGGTGCGCAGCCAAGGCTTGCAAACTTTATTGACCGTGCAGCAGCGTTTGGCGCAAGGGCAACTGCCCGCGCAGCAGATTTTAGAAGGGATGATGTTGGCACTGGCTGGTATGTTACTGCTGGTGCCGGGCTTTTTCACCGATATGATCGGCCTGCTGATTTTGCTGCCCGCGCCACGCGCTTGGTTGGCGCAGTCAGTGATGAGCCGTATGGTGATCGGTCAGATGCACACCGGTCAGCCCGGTTTTCAGCAGACTAACCCATTTGCCGATCAGACTCACGGCACAACCTATGATGGTGAATTTGAACGCAAAGATGATCAACCACCACCACGTTTGAAGTAAGGCATTGTGGCAATTGGCGGATTAGATTGCGCCAGTAAAGCCCATTTGTCGCCACGCCTCAAAGGCAATAATCGCCACTGCATTGGAAAGATTGAGGCTGCGCGCTTCCGGCATCATCGGAATACGGATCCGTTGTTCAGCCGGTAAACTGGCGATGATTTCAGCCGGTAGGCCGCGGGTTTCAGGTCCAAATAACAGCACATCGCCGTGTTGGAATGTGGCATCCACATGAGGTTGAGTGGTCTTGGTAGTGCAAGCAAATAGCCGATAATTGGCACGTTCACGCTGTAAATATTCAATAAAGGCCGAGTAATTTTGATGGCGCGTGACGCGAGCTAAATCATGATAATCAAGGCCGGCGCGGCGCACTTTTTTCTCTTCTAAATCAAATCCAAGCGGTTCGATAAGGTGCAAGTTAGCGCCACAATTGGCACATAAGCGAATGATGTTCCCAGTATTGGGCGCGATTTCTGGCTCATACAGAGCAATATCAAACATAACAATGACCCGTGAATGTAAAGAAGCGGCGAGTATATACGTAAACCCCGCCGATGTGCCGGATTACTCTCGGCTGTATTGCTATCTGTTGTATTACTAGCTGCTACATGACTTATATCGCGAGTGGCAAACTAAAGCACACTTGTAAGCCTCCCAACTGGCTGCGGGTGGCGCAGATCGTACCGCTGTGTTGGCGAATGGCACTTTCGGTGATGGCGAGCCCTAGCCCAGTGCCACCGCTGTGTCGATCGCGCGCGGTCGATACTCGATAAAAGGGGCGGAAAATATCCACCAACTCTTGTTCGGGAACGCCTGCGCCATCATCCTCGACGCAAACCGTCAGTTGGTTATCTTGGATGTGAAATGCGACGTGGATTTGTTGCTGGCCATAGTGAATCGCATTGCGTACTACATTTTCCAGTGCACTCATCAGTAGCTTAGGCGTGCCATTAATCGTGCGTTGCGGGATCGCATCAAAGGTGAGGTTTTTGTGCATTTGTTCCGCTTCAAATTGCGCATCTTTGAGTAGCTCTTCCCACAAACTGCTCAGCGGCTGCACTTCACGTAGTAAATGACCGTTGGTTTGCATGCGCGACAAAGCGAGCAAGTCGCCAATCATCTGCTCTAAACGTTGCGCCTCGGTATCAATCCGCTCTAACTCATTGCTGGTGCCAAGTTTACGCATCGCGAGGGCATTGGCCATTCGCAGCCGGGTGAGTGGCGAGCGCAATTCATGGGAAATATCAGACAATAGCCGCTGCTGGCCAGACACCATCTGATTGACCGCATCAACCATTTGGTTAAAGCTGCGTCCTGCCTGCTGAAATTCAGCGGTACCACGTTCGAGTTTCGGATCATGTACAAATTCGCCACGTGCGACCCGTTGTGCCGCTTGAGCCAAATTTTGTGCCGGTTTACTCAGCGCCCAAGCGAGCCATAGGAGCAGCGGTGTGCTGACTAACATCACCACTAACAGCAGTTGGATCGGTTTATCAAATAGGCGCAGTAAGAATGGTGGCGGTTCATCTGAGCGCATTCCCGCGTAAAGCAGTAGATCTTGCTTGGCGAGCCGGATGGGTACTGGACCGGCCAACATATAGCGGCCGTACAGTTGCTGCTGAGGTTTGTTGATCGATTCAATGCTGTACGAGAAATTTTGCAGTGCTTTAAGCCGAAAATCGGCATGTTTGGCGGTGGTGAGGACATTGCCCTCTAAATCGGTAACGAAGAAACGCGGCCGGCCATCGTGCTCACGTTGCAAGCTGCCTCGCCCTTCGAGCTGAAACAGAATCTTACTGAGATCGCTACTGTTGTGGTACTCCAACTCAAAGCGGGTTTTACTTTCGATTAAGCGTTGTAAAACCACCGGCGACAGATCGCGAGGTTTACGCGGATCAAGATGCGGCAACGTCAATACCGCAAATAGCACCAGCAACATAGTGAACCAAAAAATGGCGAAGATCCGCCCATACAAATTGTTGAGCTTGGGCAGTGGTAATGGTCGACGCATCATTCCTCCAGTACCATCAAATAGCCTCGTCCACGCAGCGTTTTGATCCGCGCTTTACCATCTGGGCGCTCTGGTAATTTTTTGCGTAAATTGGAAACATGCATATCAATCGCCCGATCAAATGCCGCTAGGCGTTTACCTAACACTTCAATGCTGAGCATCTCTTTGGTCAGCGTGGCTCCCGGTGCTTGGACAAAATGAGTCAGCAAAGCAAACTCGGTAGTGGTCAAATCGAGCAGTTGTCCCTGACAATACGCCTCCTGTTTACCGGGATAGACTTGAATGTCTTGACATTCGATTACATCACTAGCTTTAGGGGCTAGGGTATGGTGAGTACGGCGTAAAATCGCCCGGATACGCGCCAGTAATTCGCGATCGCTAAACGGTTTTGGCAAATAATCATCCGCTCCGAGTTCTAGGCCGATCACCCGATCAATCTCTTCGCCTTTGGCGGTCAGCATTAATACTGGAGTCGCCCAGTTTTCTCGTAGTCGTTTGAGGGTCTCCATACCATTCAGTTTAGGCATCATCACATCAAGCAGGATCAGATCGGTCGCATGGCTGACTGCCGCTAATCCGGCTTCGCCGTCATTGGCTTCCGAGACACTAAAGCCTTCGTACTGCAACACTTCGGTTAATAGACTGGTCAGTTCGCTATCATCATCGATCAGAAGGATATGTGCCATGTTTGCCTCGTGGATCACTGGTGCGGTGTATTCGGTTGATTGGCGACAGTTTATCTTGAAATAACAGGCCTCGTCAGTGCGCGGTCTGCGATTTACGATTCTTTACGCTGGCTATACGTCACTTGACCTTGCAGGTTTTATGCTATGTTCATGCGCTGCCGAGCAGCCTGCTAATCTTAAATATGATGTAGAGGAATCAACAATGAAACTTGCCAAAAAAATCCTGTTAGCTGCGGCGGTATTCCCGCTCGTGTTTGGAACTAGCGCGGTATTCGCTTACGGTGGGCCCGCCAATCATAAAGGTGATGGCCCTTGTGGACGTGGTGAAGCGCGGCTGTGGAAACAGCTTGATCTGACGAGTGAGCAGCAAGCTCAACTGCAAAAGTTGCGTGATACCCATCGTGATGAGATGCGTAATACTCGTGATGATAAGCGTGCTGCAATGAAAGCTCTGCATGATCAGGAACGCGCTTTAGTACTAGCGGCTGATTTTGATCAAGCCGCCGCTCAAAACCTAGCGCAACAGATGGTCGAGCAACAAGTGGTTCAGCGAGTTAACATGCTGCAGCATCGCCAACAAATGATGAATGTGTTGACCGCAGAGCAGAAAGCCAAATGGCAGACATTGCAGCAAGATCAGATGCAGCAGTGTCTGCAACAGGGTAATCATAAACGCAAGGCTTACTAATCGCCCGAGGATTGTGATGTGATCACTGGCTTTTAATCCTTGGTTTTTAACTATAAGGTAGCCTCAGGGCTGCCTTGTGGTGTTTGATTGCTCGGTTATATAATCGCCCATCTGAGTATTAAAATGAACCTGAAGGGAAACTGGTGATGAACAAGGATTATGCCCGCTTGGTCACGATGGCGGCATGGATGGCAACGACGATCGCAACCTTGTTATTAGTGGTCAAAGTTGGCGCATGGTGGATCACCGGTTCGGTTAGCTTATTGGCCTCGTTGATCGATTCACTGCTCGATATCGCCGCTTCGGTGGTTAATCTCATCGCATTGCGTTTTGCCTTGCAACCGGCCGATCATGAACATGCGTTTGGGCATGGTAAAGCCGAATCGCTAGCCGCGTTGGCGCAAGCGATGTTTATTTCCGGCTCTGCCTGTTTTTTGATCCTCAACGGCGTTGAGCGCTTTTTCCGTCCTCATGAATTAAATGCCCCTGAGTTAGGGATCTATGTCAGTGCCATTGCAATGCTGGTCACCTTAGCTTTAGTGCTATTTCAGCGTTATGTGGTGAAAAAAACCGGTAGCCAAGCGATTGCTGCGGATTCATTGCACTATCAATCTGATTTATTAATGAATGCGGCGATTATGGTGGCGCTCGGTTTGAGTTGGTGGGGCTTTGGCCGAGCGGATGCGATTTTTGCGATTGGCATCGGTCTGTATATTTTAGGCAGTGCGTTTAAAATGGTACATGATGCAGTACAAACACTGCTGGATAGTAAATTACCGGATCAAGAACTGAAGCAGATCAACGCGATCTGTTTAAGCGTGGCGGGGGTGATTGGTATGCATCAGTTGCGAACCCGGATGTCTGGCCCGATCCGATTTATTCAACTGCATTTGGAATTGGATGACAATATTTCGTTACTCGAAGCTCATCATATTTCCGATCAGGTTGAGGATAAATTGCGTGCCGAATTTAGTGGAGCCGATGTATTGATTCACCAAGATCCGCATTCGGTGGTGATTGAAGCGGAACTTCGGCAAAAAATGGCCCAATAGCACGACAAACGGTTTAGGTTTGACTATCTTTTGCTCAGATTGGCAACCAACGTCAATCCTGACATGAATCAACACGTGAGCGCACAAAACTGTAATACTCTTACATTCGTAGATTACTTACACAATTTAGTGCAAATAACAGTAGTAATCCTAATCGGGAAAGGTAACATTACCGACAGTTTTTTTGGATTTTTCGGTTTGGTTGCCAGCAGCCAAACAGAGTAGAAATTGATATTCGATTTGCAAAGTTCGAGGGTGAGCATGATTAAAAAAATCGGTGTGTTGACCAGTGGTGGCGATGCCCCTGGCATGAACGCAGCTATTCGTGGCGTAGTCCGTACCGCATTGGGCGCAGGTCTAGAAGTGTATGGCATTTACGACGGTTATCTGGGTTTGTACGAAGATCGTATTAAGCCATTAGACCGCTCAAGTGTGTCTGATGTGATCAACCGTGGTGGTACTTTCTTGGGTTCGGCGCGTTTCCCACAATTTCGTGAAGTTGAAGTGCGTGAAAAAGCGATAGAAAACCTGAAAAAACACGGCATTGAAGCGTTAGTGGTGATCGGTGGTGACGGCTCTTACATGGGTGCGAAGAAACTGACTGAAATGGGTTTCCCATGTATTGGTCTGCCAGGTACGATCGATAACGACATCGCAGGTACTGATTACACCATCGGTTATCTGACTGCGCTCGATACTGTAATTGAAGCGATTGACCGTCTGCGTGATACTTCTTCTTCACATCAGCGTATTTCTATTGTTGAAATCATGGGTCGTCACTGTGGTGATCTGACACTGACTTCAGCAATCGCGGGTGGCTGTGAATACATCATCACTCCAGAGACCGGCTTGAACATGGAACAGCTGATCAGCAATATCCAAGATGGTATCGCTAAAGGTAAAAAGCATGCGATCATCGCCCTGACTGAGCTGATGATGGATGCGGGCAAGCTGGCAAAAGAAATTGAAGCGGCGACCGGTCGTGAAACCCGTGCTACCGTACTGGGTCATATCCAACGTGGTGGTAAACCAACTGCATTTGACCGTGTATTGGCATCGCGCATGGGTAACTATGCAGTGCATCTATTGATGGAAGGCCACGGCGGCCGCTGTGTTGGTATCCAAAAAGAGCAACTGGTACATCACGATATCATCGATGCGATTGAAAACATGAAGCGTCCAGTACGCAGCGATCTATTCAAAGTCGCTGAAGAGTTGTTCTAAGCTGCACTGGCTGAGTAACAAACTCCATGGATAGATAAAAAAGACCGCTGAGCGGTCTTTTTTTATGTGCGTTTATTACACCTGTTTGGCGTTATAAAATGATGTCGCGCACTTGTGGGTCTTTACGATCCAGATAATGGGTTGAGCGAATGCGACGAATGGTGCGGCAGCGACCACGGATCAACAGGGTTTCGGTGGTGGCAATGTTGCCTTGGCGGCTGATGCCATCCAGCAGATCGCCTTTGGTGATCCCAGTTGCAGCGAAAATGACGTTATCGCTGCGTGCCATATCTTCCATTTTTAGCACTTTACCTGCTTGTACGCCCATTTGTTGGCAGCGTTCAAGCTCTTGCGCCCCCCAAATCCGGTTATCTTCTGTATCACCTTTAACTTGGTGACGTGGCAGTAAGCGGCCTTGCATGTCGCCATCTAGTGCGCGGATCACCGCCGCTGACACCACCCCTTCCGGAGCGCCACCAATGCAGTACATCATGTCTACTTCACTGTCTGGCATACAGGTAAGGATCGACGCCGCGACATCGCCATCTGGCACGGCAAATACACGTACGCCCATCTGCTGCATTTCGGCGATCACGTTATCATGGCGCGGTTTGGCTAAGGTAATCACCACCAATTCGTTCAGCGGTTTATTCAGCGCGTGAGCAACTTGGTGCAGGTTATCTTGCAGGGGCAAATTAAGATCAATGCAGCCTTTCGCGCCCGGGCCAACCACCAATTTTTCCATATACATATCAGGCGCTTTGAGGAAGCTACCTTTTTCGCCAGCAGCTAAGACAGCCAGTGCATTGGATTGCCCCATCGCGGTCATGCGGGTACCTTCAATCGGATCGACGGCGATATCCACCGCATCACCGCCAATTCCCACTTGCTCACCAATATAAAGCATCGGCGCTTCATCAATTTCGCCTTCACCAATCACGATTTCACCGCTGATCTCGGTTTGATTGAGCAAAATACGCATCACTTCTACCGCTGCACCATCGGCCGCGTTCTTATCACCACGTCCTAACCATTTATAGCCTGCTAGTGCGGCACCTTCGGTGACGCGGGAAAAAGCCATTGCCAAATCGCGTTTCATGCTTGCTCCAAACTCAAGAGAGAAAATCTGCGCCGGATTCTATCATAGTCTAAAGTAATCGTTTGCTTTTTGCGGTGGTCAGCCTTTGCCTTTGATCAAAAACCGACGAAAAAAGTCATCATAGGCTCAAGTCCGTGCAGCTAGCCGAGCGTGAGTACGCGATTAAGTTAAGCCAAGGTCAAATTGCGCGTTTTTTTTAACCAAATAGTAAAAAGATCCCACTTAGGAGGTGTTTCTAAGCACAGGGCTGAGTAGAATGATCTCAATCAGTGAAGTTGACTTCACCTTAACCGGATCAACAAAGGTAAAACACCATGTCTTTTGAAGTATTAGAAAAACTCGAAGCAAAAATTCAAACTGCAGTCGACACTATCGCGCTACTGCAAATGGAAGTTGAAGAGCTGAAAGATGCCAAGCAACAACTCCAAACGGAAGCTCAGCAACTGCGTGATATTCGTGATGAGTTAGAGCAGCGTGCTCAGCAAGTTGAGCAAGAGCATACGGCGTGGCAAGAGCGCATCCGTAGCCTGCTTGGCAAAATGGAAGACGTAGAGTAACTCTGCCGTTATCGCATAAAATCGCATACGCCGACCACTGGGTCGGCGTATGCGATCTTGTCACGGAGCATCGGCTTAGTGACTGGGTATAGCTTTAATTACTGATTACCACTTTAATTACTGGGCACAGCTTGACGCTGGCGGTCTGACCCCTAAAGTGTGGCAGAGCGCGTAAGTCATTTCGGCGCGGTTTAAAGTGTAGAAATGGAAATCTTTCACCCCTTCACGCGATAGTACGCGTATCATATCAATCGCTTGACTCACACCAACCAACTGACGAGTGACTGGATCCTCTTCCAATCCGGCAAATTGTTTTACCATCCAGTTGGGTACTTTGACGTGGTTTTGTGCCGCAAAGCGTGCTGCTTGCTTAAAATTAGATACTGGTAGAATACCGGGGATAATTTCGACCTCAATACCCGCTGCAACGCTGCGATCCCGAAAACGCAAGTAGCTTTCCACATCAAAGAAAAATTGGGTGATGGCGCGGTTGGCTCCTGCATCTACTTTGCGTTTTAAATTGAGTAGATCCGCCTGCGCACTTTTTGCTTCAGGATGCACTTCAGGAAAAGCGGCCACTGAAATATCGAAATCGTGGCGCGATTTGAGCAGCGCTACCAGATCGGCGGCGTACATATCCGGCTGGCCACCATTGGCTGGAATATCACCGCGCAGAGCAACAATATTTTGAATACCGTTATGCCAATAATCATCCGCAATTTGGATCAGTTCATCGCGTGTCGCGTCAATGCAGGTGAGATGAGGAGCAGCAATTAAACCGGTTTGATCTTTGATGGCTTTGATGATCGAATGGGTACGATCCCGCTCGCCGGAATTCGCGCCATAAGTGACCGAGACAAATTTGGGCTGGAGAGTTTTTAGGCGCTGTACTGAATCCCACAGTGTTTGTTCCATTTGTGCTGAACTCGGGGGGAAAAACTCAAATGAGACATTGATATCGGACAGTTCGGCAACGTTCCGGTTTAAGGCATCGATATGGCTGGCGTGTGTGTATCCCATCTTGTACTCCCTGTGACGAACCTGTCACTGCCTGAATTCAAATTTACGTTTAGACGTCCATATGGCTGTAGCTTGTCGTGAATGAGGCTGGATGTCAACGCTACCAGTATGAATATTATTCATGTTGTAGCTGAATGGGATTCAAGTTGGTGGTTAAGTGGTCGAGGTTTGGTTGGGCGATGTGGAATGCGAGCGGCGCTTCATCATCAGCAGCGAGTGGCCAAACCTAGTGCTAAAAGTTAAAGCTCGCCAAAGCGACGAGCTTTAGATGTGGCTACAGCAAGCTGGCGAGTAGATTGAGATCGGATTGAATCGCACCTGCGGTGACTTCCCGCCCAGCGCCAGGGCCGCGGATCACCAGTGGATTATCGCGATACCATTTACTTTCAATCGCGAAAATATTGTCGCACGGTAGCAAGTTGGCTAACGGGTGATCTTGCTCAAGCGCTTCGACGCTAACGCTGGCTTTGCCATTTTTTTCCAATCTGGCGACATAACGCAGCACTCGGCCCTGTTTCTGGGCGCGGGCGAGGCGCTCTGCGAGCTGTTGATTGAGTAATTGGCCGTGATCGAAAAACTCATCCAGCGACACTGAGCGCAGCTCCTCTGGCACTAAGGATTCAACTTTGACACTGTGCGGCTCAATTTCTAAGCCAGATTCACGGGCGAGAATTACCAGTTTGCGCATCACATCCGAGCCATCCAGATCGCGGCGCGGATCCGGTTCGGTTAAGCCTTGTTGCCAAGCCAAATCGACCAATTCGCTAAACGGTAAACTGCCATCGTATTGTTGAAACAGCCAAGAGAGGGTGCCGGAGAAAATCCCCGACAGCGCCATGATTTCATCGCCACTTTCCCGCAAATCGCGCACAGTGTGGTTAATCGGTAAACCGGCACCTACTGTAGCGTTATACAGCCAGTGGCGACCGATTTTGTGAAACGCATCTTTCACTTGATAGTAGTAATTACCGGGAGCAGAGCCGGCCATTTTATTGGCGGAAATCAGGTGCCAGCCTTGCTCCGCGATGGCTAAATAGTGCTGGGCCAATTCTGCGCTGGCAGTGACATCAATGACCACTGCTTCATCGTAACCTGTTAATTTACCCAGTTGGCTGAGCCAGTTTGCGGCCAGATTTGGCTGCGCTTCGTCTTGAAAGCGGTTGGCGACTTGGCTGGGATCGATGCCTTGTTGGTTAAACCAGTAGGTTTGGCTATCGACCACAGCGACCAGTTCAAAACTCATGCCGTGGCGCTGTTCCAGTTTCTGTTTCTGTTCGGCAAACAGTTTAAGCCAGCTTGAGCCGATATTGCCTTTACCGCACAGCGCAATCGCGACCCGTTTTTGTGCTTGGAATAGTTGATTATGCAGGCCATTGACCAACGGATTCAGTGGGGTTTGGCGCAGCACGGCGACTAAGCTGAGGTTGGATTCCGATGCGCTGATAAACTCAACCGGTAATGCGCTCAGTTGTTGGTAGAAACCGTAACAATGGTTGGGGTTTTTGGTTACGCCAGCCCCTACTGCCGCGACTAAATGGTAGCCGGCTTTGAGGGTCAGTTCGGCTGGGTAATTAGCCGCTTGCAGTGCAGCCACCACACCAGGAGCAATTTCGGCGGTGTAAGCTAAACGTAAGCGGTATTGATCGGGCTGCGCCTCATAAGTGAGCGGTTGCAGTTGAATGCGTTGTAAATGTTGCAGCATCTCTTCTTGTAGGCGTGGTACATCATGTTGATGAGTAAAACTGAGTTCAAGCAGTAACACATCATCCAATGAGGTGACGATTTTTGCGCCGCGTCCTGAGGCCAGCACCCGCTCAATGCGGGTCGATCCGGATTCGGCTTGATGGCTACAGCGCAGATGCAACTCCATGGTGCTGTGTGCGACAGGTTGTAAGGTACGGCTATGCAGTACTGGTGCAGCCAAACGCGCTAGCTCATTGGCTTCATCGAGCCTGAGCAGCGGAAGTAAGCAGGCGTCACTCACTATGTGTGGGTCGGCACTGTATACACCTGCGACATCACTCCAGATGGTGACTCGCGAAACCTCGGCTAAAGCACCAATCACCGTGGCCGAGTAATCGGAACCATTGCGGCCGAGTAGTACGGTTTCCCCCTGGTCGTTTTGGGCCATAAAACCAGTGATCACAATTCGCCGCTGGCTATGTTGCGCCAATACCGCTTTGAGCAGAGGGTAAGAGCGGGCGCGATCAACTTCTGGTTGGGTGCCAGCTTCAGCACGTAAAAAGGCACGCGCATCTTGCGCTACCGCTGGCAGCGCTTGCTGATCGAGTAAGGCGGCCAATAAACGTGCTGACCACAGCTCTCCGTGGCCAAGCACCCAAGCGTATTGGGCGCTGGTGAGTGGTGCACGCAGCTCTCCGAGTACGCTGATCTCTTGGCGTAATTGGTTTAATAGCCGTTCCGCCGTCGGCGCGGCAAGCAGCTTGGTGATCAACTCCGCTTGATAGTGGCGCAAACCTTGTAGGGTTTCGTGGGCAACTCGACCATCTTTACTCAGTGCCTGCACAAAACTGATCAAACGGTTGGTGGTTTTGCCAGCGGCCGATACGACCACCAAATCTTCACTTTTTGAGTAACTTTTCAGAATGCTGGCGACGCGCAGATAACACTCTGGGTCGGCAAGGCTACTGCCTCCAAATTTATGCAACTGACGGGCGTGAGTCATACGCGGGTCTCCTTAAGTGATGGAATTAGCTTGCTGAAAGGCTTGATCAAGATCGGCGATCAAATCGCTGCTCTCTTCTAGACCGATTGAGAGGCGCAGCAGTTGCTGAGAAATGCCCGCTTCCGCTAGGGCTACCTCGCCCATTGCCCGGTGAGTCATTGAGGCTGGGTGACAGATCAAACTTTCGACCCCGCCCAGTGATTCCGCGAGTGAAAACAGTGTCAATTGACCAACAAAGCACTTTAATTGTGCCAAGCTGCCGGCAAACTCAAAACTGAGCATGGCGCCAAATCCAGACTGCTGCTGTTTGGCTATTGAATGGCCAGCGTGGCTCGTTAGGCTAGGGTGGTAAAGTTTGCCCACCAAGGGTTGGCTGTGTAGATAGGCTAAAATGTGCTGGGCATTCTCTTCATGTTGGCGCATCCGCGCGCCTAGAGTACGCAGACCACGCAGGGTCATGTAACTATCAAAGGGAGTGCCTGTCGCACCTAAGCAATTACCCCACCAAGCCAACTCGGTGGCGTGCTGCGGATTTTTGCAGATCAACACTCCGCCAATCACATCCGAGTGACCATTGATGTATTTGGTGGTGGAGTGCAGGACAAAATCAGCGCCTAAGGCGAGTGGTTTTTGCAATATGGGGGTCAAAAAGGTGTTGTCTACCGCCACCAAAGTGCCTTGCGCTGCGGCCTGTTGGCATAGATGGGCAATATCCACCACCCGCAGCAGAGGGTTGGAAGGCGTTTCAATCAACAGCAATTTAGGCTGACGAGCTAACGCTTGGGTGAATGCGGCTTGGTCGGCTTGATCGACAAATTGCACTTGGAAATCGCCTTTTTTGGCACGGGTATTCAGTAAGCGATAAGTGCCGCCATAGCAGTCGTGAGGAGCGATGATCAGATCTTGTGGGCCGAGGAAAGCGCTTACCCATAAATTGATGGCTGAAGTACCACAGTTGGTGACAACCGCACCCGAGCCACCTTCCAGCTCGGATAAGGTTTGTTCCAGTAAACTACGGTTCGGATTGCCAGAACGGGTGTAATCGTATTGCGGTACTTCGCCAAAGGCGGGGAAACCGTAATTGGTGGAAAGATAGATCGGCGGTACAACCGCATGATATTGAGTATCCGATTCGATTCCGGTACGCACCGCAATCGTGGCTGGTTTGCGTGTGGTCATAGCATTTCCTTGCTGACTATTCTGTCCTAGAGAGCCTTATCATACCGCCTCGACGCAGAAAGCGGCAGCGGAATGGTGAAAGTACCACCCCGCTGAGTTTCGGTTTGATGACCGGCGATTTATTATGCGCTACTTTACTGTTCTTAATTTGAGACGTCAATACATCTAGATGTCTATATGTCTTTGCTTATGGCAGTAAATGCCGCTAAAATTGAGGCCTTTGAAATTTCGATTCGAACCAAAACAACGAAGGTGCGCAATGGCAGACTGGGATGGCGAATACATCAGCCCCTATGCAGAGCATGGGAAAAAAAGCGAGTTGGTAAAAAAAATCACGGTATCCATTCCGCTCAAAGTTCTTAAAGTGCTTACTGATGAGAGAACACGCCGTCAAGTGAATAACTTACGTCATGCAACCAACAGTGAACTGTTATGTGAAGCTTTCTTGCACGCCTACACTGGCCAGCCGCTGCCGACCGATGAAGATCTACGTAAAGATCGTCCGGATGATATTCCGAGTGAAGCGAAGCGCTTGATGACCGAAATGGGCATCGCGTTCGAATCTTATGATGAGTGATCGATCGGCCACTGAATACGCGTAAGCGCACGATAGTCGTGATCAAAAAGCCCCTCGCTTGAGGGGCTTTACCTTTGCTGCGTGGCAGGATAGATCAGCGATGGCTGATTTCATCCAACATATAATCTTTAGGCATAGCAATCCGCGCCACCCCAGAATCCACCGCCGATTTCGCGACTGCCCGTGCTACGCGGGGCAGTAAACGAGGATCCATTGGTTTTGGAATAATGTAATCAATACCAAAACTGAGCTTATCCACTCCAGCGGCGACCAGCACTTCAGCCGGCACTGGCTCTTTGGCCAGTTGACGAATCGCATCGACGGCGGCCAATTTCATCTGTACGTTAATTTCACTGGCGCGCACATCTAATGCGCCACGGAAAATAAACGGGAAGCAGAGTACGTTGTTGACTTGGTTCGGATAGTCACTGCGTCCGGTGCCCATGATCATATCATTGCGCACTTGATGCGCGATCTCGGGTTTGATTTCCGGATCGGGGTTTGAACAGGCAAACACCACCGGTTTGTCGGCCATCAATTTTAGCGCTTCAGCCGGTAGCAGGTTCGGGCCCGATACGCCTAAGAAGAGATCAGCACCGGCAATCACATCTTCCAGGGTTCGTTTGTCGGTATTATTGGCAAACAGCGCTTTATATTGATTGAGATCGTCCCGTCGAGTGTGGATCACCCCTTTGCGATCCAGCATGTAGATTTTCTCACGCATTGCCCCGCACTTGATCAGCAATTCCATACAGGCCACGGCTGCCGCTCCGGCACCCAAGCAAACAATGATACACTCTTTCAATTGCTTACCTTGCAGCTCTAACGCGTTGAGCATACCGGCGGCGGTGACAATCGCAGTACCGTGCTGATCATCGTGAAAGACGGGCACATCACAGCGCTCAATGAGGCGGCGTTCAATCTCAAAGCAATCTGGTGCTTTGATATCTTCTAAGTTGATGCCACCGAAAGTGTCGGCAATGTTGGCCACCGTGTCGACAAATTCGTCGATAGTGCGGTGTTTGACTTGGATATCAATCGAATCTAACCCAGCAAAGCGTTTAAATAGCAGCGCTTTGCCTTCCATCACCGGTTTAGAGGCCATCGGCCCTAAATTGCCTAAGCCTAAAATTGCTGTACCGTTTGAGATCACGGCCACCGTGTTGCCTTTGGCCGTATATTTGTAGATATTTTCAACATTTTGCGCAATTTCACGTACCGGCTCGGCCACCCCAGGGCTGTAAGCCAGCGCGAGATCGTCGGCGGAGTCAGCCGGTTTGGTGAGCGCAATGCCAATTTTACCTGCTGTAGGGTAAGCGTGGTAATTTAGCGCGCGTTGGCGAAACAGTTGTTCAGGCGTTGCAGTGAGGTGATGGTCATCGGACATAGGGCTGTTCTCTTATTTTATGGAAAAGATCACAATAGGTAAGGCAGAGATTATAACTTACGAGATTGTAACCTGCCTCGGTTGGATACCAAGCACAGCGTACAAAAAAAGTCACGATCTTGCTGATAAGACTGAGCAAAATGTGAATCACGGAGAAAAAATCGCCAATCGGTTGGATGTTGTTGTGGCTTATCAGTCGCAATGGGGATGGTAGAACGAGAGTTAGTGATGAAAAAAGGACGCCGTAGCGTCCTTTTTAAAATCGTGCGTAAGCAGTGATTACTTCTTCGCAGACAGTGCGCCGAAACGCTTGTTGAAGCGCTCAACACGACCACCGGTGTCAACGATACGTTGCTTACCAGTGTAGAATGGGTGGCACTTGTCACATACGTCTAAGTGCATAGATTCTTTGGTCAGCGTAGAGTTGAAAACGAAAGAATTGCCGCAAGAGCAAGTTGCGTTTACTGCTTTGTATTCTGGGTGGATACCAGCTTTCATGGGATAACCTCAATTTAGGCCGTGTCGCCATCCGCATCATGATCGGCGGACACCACACGTAGTGTTAAAAATAACCAGTTTGCATATCCAGAGAGGTTAACCCTCTAGGATGCCGTAAGGCGCGATATAGTAATGAATCTCGCAGTTAGGATCAACCGCTCTCGCTGATTATTTCGCCAAAAGGCTGGGTCGAATTTTTGCCAAGCTTCCAGTAGACTGTGATCCGTTTGATTTTTCGCTGTTTTGGACCCCAATGCGCCCAACCATTGCCCGAGTTTGTCTGCCTGTTCCGTTAGATAAATCTTTTGATTATCTGATCCCAGCCCATCTGTTTCCGATACTGGGTGGACGGGTGCAAGTGCCTTTTGGGCGGCAAACCTTAGTCGGTATTGTCCAATCGCTGACGCATCAGTCGGATTTTCCGATCGAGCAGCTCAAATCACTGCAAGCGGTATTGGATGTTGCACCGGTGTGGCCACAAAAGCTGCAAACCTTGCTGGATTGGTGTAGCCAGTTTTACCATTATCCGTTGGGCGAAACTTACGCCAATGCGTTACCCGGCGCGCTGCGTAAGGGCAAGGCAGCACAATTGACCAGTCATAAAGAGTGGCGTTTGACGGCGCAAGGTCAACAGCAACTGATGCAAGGCGTAAAACGAAGTGCGGTTAAGCAAGCGCAACTGCTGCATCTGTTGCAGCATGGCGCTTTATCTCACCAAGCCTTGCTGGATCAAGATGTGAGTAGCACAACCCTTAAGACCTTAGTTGAAAAAGGCTGGATCGAGTGTGAGGAGCGTCAGCCGATCGTACGCCCTTGGCCACCAGAGCTGGAAGCTCAAGTGGATAAACCCAAGCTCAATCAAGAGCAGGCGATTGCGATTGCCGCGGTCAATAGCTTGCAAGGTTTTGGCTGCTTTTTGCTGGAAGGGGTGACCGGCTCTGGTAAAACTGAGGTGTATCTTAATTTGATCACGCCAGTGCTGGCGCGAGGTGAGCAAGCCTTGGTGTTGGTGCCGGAAATCGGTTTAACCCCACAAACCATCAACCGTTTTCGTCAGCGCTTTAATGTGCCGGTCGAAGTAATGCACTCGGCGCTGAATGATAGCGAACGCCTCAACGCTTGGTTGGCGGCGCGCGATAAAGTGGCTGGGATCGTGATTGGTACTCGCTCGGCATTACTGACCCCGTTCGCCAAATTGGGCATTATTATTGTTGATGAAGAGCATGATGGCTCTTACAAGCAGCAAGATAGTTTGCGCTATCACGCACGCGACGTGGCGGTGATGCGCGCTCATCTTGAGCAGATCCCGATTGTATTGGGTTCGGCAACTCCCGCCTTAGAAACATTGCACAATGCACTGAGTGGCAAATATCATCACCTGCAACTGACCCAGCGGGCAGGCAATGCGCTGCCAACCCGCAATCATGTGTTGGATGTTAAAGGCTTATATTTGGAAAGCGGCTTGTCTGCGCCATTAATTGCCCAAATGCGCCAACATCTGAGCGTGGGCAATCAAGTGATGCTGTTTTTAAATCGGCGTGGTTTCTCGCCCGCCTTGATGTGTCACGAGTGTGGTTGGATCGCCGAATGTCAGCGCTGCGATGCGTATTACACCTACCATCAACACAGTGATGAAGTGCGCTGCCACCATTGTGGATCGCAGCGGCCAGTCATCCATCAATGCCAAGGTTGTGGTTCAACTCAGTTGGTTACGGTTGGCGTTGGCACTGAGCAGTTGGAAGCGCAACTACAGCACTTATTCCCCGAATATCGCGCGATACGCATTGATCGTGATAGCACTCGGCGTAAAGGCAGCTTAGAAGCGGCATTGAGCGCGATCCGTGCTGGTGAATATCAAATTTTGATTGGTACCCAGATGCTAGCCAAAGGTCACCATTTTCCTGATGTGACCTTAGTGGCACTGCTTGATGTCGATGGTTCACTGTACAGCAGTGATTTTCGCGCCGCTGAGCGTTTAGCACAGTTATTGATTCAAGTTGCCGGAAGGGCGGGGCGCGCCAGCAAACCGGGTGAGGTGGTGCTGCAGACTCATCACCCAGAGCACAGTTTGTTGCAAGCGCTGCTGCATAAGGATTATCACCATTTTGCGTTAACCGCTTTGCAAGAACGTAAGCTGGCGCAATTACCGCCTTATGCTTATCTCTGTTTATTTCGAGCAGAGGCGAATCAAGCGGCACAAGTTGAAGATTTTCTACGGCAAGTTCGAGAAACTTTGCGCTGCAACCCTTGGTTTGATGAGGGGGGTATGTTGCTCGGGCCAACTCCCGCGCCACTGGCTAAACGAGCCGGTAAGTTCCGCTGGCAACTGTTGCTGCAAACCCCTAATCGTGCGCTGATGCAGAAAATTTTGCACAGTGCTCGCCCGGCCGTGCAGCAATTACCGTTGGCCAATAAAGTGCGCTGGTCGATTGATCTTGATCCACAAGATTTGAGCTAGGCGAAAATAGCCCGATTGGGGATAAATATTGTTAATTTTGTCAGCAAATTAATGCTTATTGTCGTGATGCATATCACGCCATCGATGCAAAAAATGTTAATCCAGCCGTAACTTTCTGTTCTGAATTGCTTAGACTATCGGTAAAATCCACCAGTGAATCGTTTTCGTATGGCAAAAATGACTGATTTTGCTGCTATCGAGGGCGCGGCACATTTTGTGTCGCCAGATTGTTGCACACTAGAGTGAGATAACACTCAACCCATCCCTCCGGCTGTAAACGGTGTGATGTAACCCCCCTTAATTCAACTTAATCAAAGAGGTGTAAAACAAATGGCGACAATGAAGGATGTTGCCCAGCTTGCCGGAGTGTCGACCGCCACCGTATCGCGTGCGTTGATGAATCCTGAAAAAGTCTCATCTTCGACGCGTAAGCGAGTGGAAGAGGCGGTGCTGGAAGCGGGTTATTCACCAAATTCTTTAGCGCGTAATCTGCGTCGTAACGAGTCAAAAACCATCGTGGCGATCGTGCCTGATATCTGTGATCCCTATTTTTCAGAGATTATTCGCGGCATTGAAGATGCGGCGATGGAGCAAGGGTATCTGGTGTTATTGGGTGATAGTGGTCAACAGAAGCGTCGGGAAAGCTCGTTTGTCAATTTGGTATTGACCAAACAAGCGGATGGCATGGTGCTACTGGGGACCGATCTGCCGTTTGATGTCAGCAAACCAGAGCAGAAAAACCTGCCGCCAATGGTGATGGCGTGTGAATTTGCCCCAGAACTTGAGTTGCCAACCGTGCATATTGATAACCTCACCTCAGCCTTTGAAGCGGTGAACTATTTAACTCAGCTTGGACACAAACGCATTGCACAAATTTCAGGCCCGCCTCACGCGGTGCTGTGTCAATTTCGTCAGCAAGGTTATCAACAGGCATTGCGCCGCGCTGGTATCCCGATGATGCCCAATTACAGCACGTTTGGCGATTTCACGTTTGAAGCAGGGGTTAAAGCGGTGCGTCAATTACTGGCATTGCCAGAGCAGCCGACCGCGATTTTCTGTCACAACGACACCATGGCGATTGGTGCGATGCAAGAAGCGAAACGCTTAGGTTGGCGGGTACCACAAGATTTGTCGGTGGTCGGTTTTGACGATATTCAATTTTCGCAATATTGCGACCCACCCCTGACCACGATTTCTCAACCGCGTTATGAAATTGGTCGTCAAGCGATGTTGATGATGCTGGAACTGTTGCGTGGCCATGATGTGCGCGCTGGTTCTCGTTTATTGGAAACCAAGCTGGTGGTGCGTGAGAGTGCGGCTCCGCCCAATAAAAAATAGCGATTAAGGCAAATGAAGTAGTAATGTAGCTAGGTGCTGACTGAGTGGCGGTAGCGGATAGAGGGTTGGCGCTCCACCATCAGTTGTTGCGCTATAACGCTATTATCTGCTCGCGTTCTACATTAACATATCGATAAATTTATGAATTTTTGAACGATAAAGTGGCTAATCGAGATTATGTAAGAGGTGGTCGGAGTACCAAAAAACCGATCCGTAAAAAAGCAGCCCCACGCCGTAAACCTTGGCGTAGTGGTTTGGTGGCGTTAGTGCTGGTGGTGGGATTTGGTTATGGGTTGTATCTACTCAATAACGATCCGCAGCCTCAGGTCAAAGCACCAGTTGTGACCCCTCAACCTGCCGCAAGCAGTAAGCCAGCATCCAGCAACCAAGCCAATGCGAGCAAAAACTTACCGCCGCCCCCGACCGAAAAGTGGGATTATGTCGATTCACTGCCGAATCGCGAGATTGAAGTGGTGGCTAAGCAGCAGCAAGTCTCTAATGTGCCGTACGTAATGCAGTGCGGTGCGTATAAAACTGCCGAGCAAGCGGAGACGCGTAAACTGGATATCGCTTTTCAAGGCATCAGTAGCCAAATTCGGAAAAAAGCCGACAGCAGTTGGTATCGAGTGGTATTAGGGCCTTACAAATTTAAACGTGATGCCGAGCGAGATAAGCACAAATTACAGCGCGCCAAAATTGAGCCGTGTGCGATTTGGGCTGAAGCGCAGTAACCCAGTCATCTCCCCTTGCCAAAAGCCTGATGTTGATCAGGCTTTTTTATTGGCGGTGGGTCAACTTTTGTTCAGCCGCTTGAAATTCCCCCTCACTGGCCACATATAGCCACTAATTGTCATGTGAACATAAAGAGGCCGCTTGTGACTACTATCGTATCCGTGCGTCGAAATAATAAAGTTGTCATCGCTGGTGACGGGCAGGTATCGCTAGGCAATACCGTGATGAAAGGCAATGCGCGTAAGGTTCGCCGCCTTTACCACAACAAAGTGCTAGCGGGATTTGCCGGTGGAACCGCCGATGCTTTTACCCTGTTTGAACGTTTTGAAAGCAAGTTACAGATGCACCAAGGCCATCTGACCAAAGCTGCGGTCGAGCTGGCCAAAGATTGGCGTAGCGATCGCGCATTACGCCGTTTAGAAGCGATTTTAGCGGTCGCCGATGAAACCGCATCGCTGATCATTACCGGTAATGGTGATGTGGTGCAGCCTGAGCACGATTTGATTGCGATTGGCTCTGGTGGTAACTATGCGCAAGCGGCGGCGATTGCCCTATTAGAAAACACGGAGTTGGATGCGCGCACCATCGCCGAAAAGGCGCTCAATATCGCCGGTGACATCTGTGTGTTTACCAATCATCATCACACCATTGAAGAACTCGACGCGACCTCGCCAATGTTGCCAGACGGTCAAGCGCCGCAAGATAGCGCCCAATAAGCTGAGTGAAGGATTTGAATTATGTCTGAAATGACTCCCCGCGAAATAGTCAGCGAGCTGAATCGCCACATTATCGGTCAAGATCAAGCGAAGCGTGCCGTGGCGATTGCGCTGCGTAATCGCTGGCGTCGTATGCAGCTTGAAGAGAGCTTGCGCGCTGAAGTTACCCCGAAAAATATCCTGATGATCGGCCCAACTGGGGTGGGTAAAACCGAAATTGCTCGCCGCTTGGCTAAACTGGCCAATGCGCCATTTATCAAAGTGGAAGCGACCAAATTTACCGAAGTGGGTTATGTGGGTAAGGAAGTGGAATCGATTATCCGCGATCTGACCGATGTAGCGGTGAAATTGACGCATCAACAAGCGATGGAAAAAGTGAAATTCCGCGCCGAAGAGCAGGCGGAAGAGCGCGTATTAGATGCGTTGTTGCCGCCAGCGCGTGATGCGTGGGGACAAGCGGAGCAGAAAGAAGATAACTCCAGCACTCGCCAAGTCTTTCGTAAAAAGCTGCGTGAAGGGCAACTGAACGACAAAGAGATTGAGATCAACGTCGCGGTACCACAAATGGGGGTTGAGATCATGGCGCCTCCAGGTATGGAGGAGATGACCAATCAACTGCAGGGGTTGTTCCAAAATCTGGCGGGTGATACCAAGAAAAAGCGCAAAATGAAGATCAAAGAAGCGTTGAAAGCCTTGGTCGAGGAAGAAGCGGCTAAGTTGGTCAATCCAGAAGAGCTGAAAGAGCAGGCGATTTTTAACGTAGAAAACCACGGCATAGTGTTTATTGATGAGATCGACAAAATCTGTAAACGTGGTGAAGTGTCAGGCCCAGACGTGTCTCGTGAAGGGGTGCAGCGCGATCTGCTGCCTTTAATTGAAGGCAGTACCGTATCGACCAAGCATGGCATGGTGCGTACTGATCACATTCTGTTTATTACCTCTGGCGCTTTCCAAGTGGCTAAGCCATCCGATTTGATCCCGGAGCTGCAGGGTCGCTTACCGATTCGGGTCGAACTTGAAGCGCTATCGAGTGACGATTTCGGACGTATTCTGACCGAGCCGAAAGCTTCGCTCACTGAGCAATATGTTGCGCTGATGAAGACCGAGCAAGTTGATGTTCAGTTTAGCCCAGATGGCATCAAACAGATTGCCGATGCGGCTTGGCGAGTCAATGAGACGACCGAAAATATCGGTGCGCGTCGTCTGCATACCGTGCTTGAACGTTTGATGGATGAGATCTCGTTTGATGCTACGGAAAAATCTGGCCAGAGTTTGGTGATTGATGCCAGCTATGTGAAAGCGCGTCTCGGAGCGCTAGTGGAAGATGAAGATTTGAGTCGCTTCATTCTGTAACGCTCAATGGCCCATCGCATTGCGGTGGGCTTTTTCATTTCGGTGATTTGCGGGTATACTCAGCCCATGTTGATCGTAGTCTCATTATCATGAATAACTCTGTGCAAATTTGGTTGGATGCCGCGCGTCCAAAAACCTTGCCGCTGGCACTGATCTCAATTCTAACCGGTAGCGCATTAGCTTTTTCGGCTGGACATTTCGATGGGTTGATCGGGCTGTTAGCACTGCTCACCGCCACCTTGCTGCAAATTTTATCGAACTTAGCCAATGATTATGGTGATGCGGTACAAGGCACCGATAATCATGCTCGGCTCGGGCCGATGCGCGCGATTCAATCCGGTGCGGTCAGCTTGCGTGATATGCAGCGTGCGATGGCGATTAATGTACTGCTGACCATTTTCTCTGGTTTGGCTCTAGTGCTGTATGCCTTCGATAATGTGCAAAATATTGTGATCTTTATTGGCCTTGGCGTGCTGGCTATTTTGGCCGCGATTGCCTACACCGTGGGTCAGCGGCCTTATGGCTATGTTGGACTTGGCGATTTATCAGTCTTTCTGTTTTTTGGTCTGCTGGGCGTTTCTGGGAGCTTTTTCTTGCACACTGGTGCGGTGGAGTGGAGCTTACTGCTGCCATCACTGGGCTGCGGTTTACTGGCGGTGGCGGTGCTCAACATCAACAATATGCGCGATATCGAAAACGATGCGCGGTGCGGTAAGCGTACCGTCGCGGTGCGTTTAGGCCAAGTGCGAGCTAAGCACTACCATTTTGCGTTGTTGTTTGGTGCGGTGGCGGCATTTGCTGGTTATTTAGTGCTACAAGACAAACCCCTGTGGATCAGTTTGCCATTTTTACTCTGTTTATCATTAGTGACGCGCCATGGTCGTGAGGTATGGTTTACCGAACAGCCAGCCCAAATTGCACCGATGATGCCCGTGATTGTCAAAACCTCGGTGATCACCAACCTTTTGTTTGTCGGAGTGATCATTGCCCAAACTCTGAGCAGTTAATTTGCACTCTGGCATTGCAATGACCCTATCACTCTATATACTCGTTGGAAGACTTTCGCTAAGAGAACCAAGCTATGGAATACAATACTTCTGCGCTATGTGATATCTATCTCGACCAAGTCGATGTCGTAGAGCCAATGTTCAGTAATTTTGGTGGCAGTGCTTCTTTTGCCGGTCAAATCACCACGATTAAATGCTACGAAGATAGTGGCTTGATCCGTGAAACACTGGAGCAAGATGGGCTAGGGCGTATTTTGCTGATCGATGGTGGTGGTTCGCTGCGTCGTGCATTGATTGATGCCGAACTGGCAGCCTTAGCGGAAGAAAATGAGTGGGAAGGCATTGTGGTGTATGGCAGTGTCCGCGAAGTGGATGAGCTGGAAGAGATGAATATTGGCATCCAAGCCATCGCCGCTATTCCTGTTGGAGCCAACGCACAAGGGATCGGCGAAGTGGATATTCCAGTCAACTTTGGCGGGGTCACTTTCCTACCGGAAGATTATCTGTATGCTGACAATACTGGCATCATCATCTCACAACAACCACTCAGCACCGATTTAGGCGAAGAGGATGATGAGCTGGTGTAACTCACGCTCAAGGTTTGTTTAAGCTGAATGTGAGTTGGAATCTAGCCACCGTTTTTGCTGAGCATTTTTCAGTTAAGCGTTGTGAAGAGTTCCATTGTTGATGTTCATCACGCGAGCCGATGTATTGCACATCGGCTTTGTTTTTTGTGGTTTTGCTTTTTCTTGTTTGGTTTTGGTCGCTTGATCAGATGATCTTGTCTTGCGTCGGTGCTGCAAGGTTACTGGCAAGTCGATATTGACTGCGTAGGGTTACTGCATGGCGATAAGCCAACCCCCCTCCCAAGATATTGCCCAGCGCAATACCGATAAAAAGCCCTTCAGTGTGATAGTAAAAGCTGCCAAGCCAAGCTGCTGGCAGGGTAAAAACAAACAACCGCATAAAGCTCCATTGAAATGCCTGTAAGGGTTGATGCAATGCGTTGAGCGCGGAAATCAACATCATCACTACGCCTTGAAAACCGTAGCTGATTGGTACCACCAGCAGATAATGCCATAGCAGATCGCGCACAGCAGGCTCTTGAGAAAATAGCGCGGCTAGCGGAACGCTGAGCGGCACCATCATGATAAACACCATCAACTGAAACAGCAGCGCGAAGCGCAGGCTAATAAACAGCCCAGCAAAGCTACGGGCTGGATTTTTTGCGCCGAAATTTTGCGCCATAAAGGGGGTTAACGCCGAGGTGAGTGACATCAACACCAAGATTAATATCGATTCAATTCGTAGCGCAGCACCATAGGCCGCCACCGCGCTGGTGCCGTGGCTTGACAGCATCATCATCAGCAGTGCTCCTGCCAGCGGATTCATTGCCGTCGATAGGGTTGCCGGGGTTCCAATCTTGAGGATCTGGCGCCAGTCGTGAGCAAGTTGTGGCCATGAGGGCATCGCCAACAATTTATCACGTTTGATCAATAAATAGAGTGAGCCTAACAAAGCGCCAAGCCAAGACAAAGCACTGGCAATCGCAGCGCCTTGTATGCCCAGCTCGGGGAATGGGCCATAGCCAAAAATCAGCAGTGGATCGAGCACACCGTTAATTGCACCAGCCAGTAGCATAATTTTCGCCGGAGTTTTGGTATCGCCCGTTGCGCGGATCACGCTGTTGCCGGCCATCGGTAGCACAAGCAGCGGAATGGTGAGATACCACACCTGCATATATTGAGCGATCAGCGGCAGCAGATCACGACTGGCTCCCAGCAGTAAAAACAGCGGGTTGAGCGTCAGTAAGCCCAGTGTGCTGGCGCAAATGACCAGCAGTAAGGCGAGCAGCAATCCATGGCTGGCAACTCGGGAGGCCAATTGGCTGTCACCTTGGCCGAGTAAGCGGCCGATAAGGGTGGCCAAGCCAACCCCAATGCCCATCGTGATACAGTTGACAGCAAAGGTGACTGGGAAGGTGTAGCTGATTGCTGCCAAAGCTTGAGTGCCGAGCAGGGAGATAAAAAAAGTGTCGACCAAGTTAAACATCAAGACCGCCACTAAGCCAAACACCAGCGGCACCGTCATTTGCCGTAAAACGTGAGCAATCGGAGCGGAAAGCAGACCGTATTTATCTTGCATAGCATCGACGCGCTAGGGGAACAGGTGGTTAGCATACCTGAAGTTAAAAACCGCGCCTAGCGCAGGGGAAATGGGTAGGTGACTTGAAGCACCCCAAAATTAAACAGAGAGCGTTGAAAAACAACAAGGCCAGCAAGCGCTGGCCTTGAAGCATGACGAGCTAAGCGATTGATTACGCTTTTTTCGCTTCTGCTGCAGCTTTAGCGATCGCGGCAAAGCCTTTCGCATCCAGCGCTGCACCGCCAACTAGAGCACCATCGATGTCTGGTTGTGCGAAGTAAGCGGCTGCGTTTTCAGGTTTTACGCTACCGCCGTATTGAATGATTACTTGCTCAGCCACGGCTGCATCTTTCGCCGCGATCAGAGCGCGGATTGATGCGTGGATGCGTTGTGCATCATCAGCGGTCGCTGCTTTACCAGTACCGATAGCCCAGATTGGTTCGTAAGCGATGATCGCACCGTTCAGCGCTTCCACGCCACACGCATCGATCACGGCATTGATCTGGCGAGCACATACTGCTTCAGTTTCGCCCGCTTCGTTTTGTGCTTCGGTTTCACCGATACAGAACACTGGCGTCAGACCATTTTCTTTCAGGAACGCAAATTTTTGCGCAACGAATTGGTCAGACTCTTGGTGGTAATCACGACGCTCAGAGTGGCCGATAATGATGTGTGAAGCACCGAAATCTTTCAGCATCGCTGGCGACATATCACCAGTGTAAGCACCGTTGTTATGAGTATCCGTGTTTTGTGCACCCAAGATCAGTTTATTACCGCCTTGTTTGATCAGGCGCTCAGCCAGATCCAAGTACATCGCTGGTGGCGCAACGGCAACATCTACACCTACCACACCTTCAAGTTCTGCATTCAAGCCGTTTAACAGGTCAGTGACCATAGCTTTGCTGCCATTCAGTTTCCAGTTACCCATCACTACAGGACGACGCATAGCAATATCTCCATATCTCATCAATGTAAAAAATAAACTCGCAGGACTATAGCAGAATAAATTCGCCAGATCATGACTCGCATCATGACTTTCTGGGATCAAATCCGCTTGCAGATTGAGGAAAGCAGTGATCTGAGTGACAGATTGTCGCTGATCAACTCGGTTTTTGGGCTTGAACTTGTTATTACTAGGCCGAGCCTGACAAGCTGAGCATTTTTCACCACCGTAACTAAGGAGCCGCCAATGCCGAATTTGGTCATGGAGTATTCAAGTTCAGTCGATGAACGGATCAATGTGCAAGGATTGCTGGAGGATTTACATCAAGCCGCGATTCATTCCGGGTTATTTAACACTGCGGCGGTAAAATCACGCGCCGTGCGCTGCCATCATTGGTTAATCGGCGATGAAGGGGATAGTGTTGATTTTATTCATCTTAGTTTTGAGCTACTCAGCGGACGCAGCGTGCAGCAAAAACGTGCTTTAGCCGATGATCTGATGGCTATTTTGCAAGATAAAGCTAGTAATATCCGCAGTTTAACCATCAATCTCCGCGAAATGGATGCGGACTGTTTTCAAAAAGTGATCAATCAATAAGATCATTGAGGTCAAAATCATGTCGTTACAAACACTGTTACTCTCTTTTCAAGGCCGAGTCGGGCGTCGGACCTATTGGCTGTGGAATGTATGCTACTACGCGATGATCGCTCTGTTTGCCGTGCTGGCCAATCAATGGTTGCCCAATATTGCCCACTTAATTTTGCCAGTTTTTTTATTACTGGTATTAGTACCGGATTTAGCGATTACCGCTAAGCGTTGGCATGATCGTGATAAATCGAGTTGGTGGCTGTTACTTAACCTACCGTTGGTGATTGGGCGTATGACCATCCCGACTGGCGAGTTAGCGATCAATGCTGAACCTGGTATGCCTGGAACGCTGATTTCACTGGCCGCCCTGTTGTGCGGCGCTTGGATTTTGGTTGAGTGTGGTTTTTTGGCAGGATCGGAGCACGAGAATCGATTTGGCAGTGTGGCCAGTTAGTGCTGGCCATTATCACGCGCAGATGTTGTCGGAAACGCAATCAGTTGGGCGCAATGCTCTTGATGTAAGTCCCCCTCAAGCGCATCTCTAAATTTTGCCATCTGCGTGCACAATTCACGCATCAAGAGCACATTGATATGATCGGGATTTTTCCCGCGACTGATCATGCGATCGATATGACTCTGTTGTGCCCATAATCTTTGTTGCATCACCCGCGAAGCAGACAAAATCATCTCTTCGCACAGATCTTTTTTGACCTGTTCAAAAGCATCAGGATGATTTTTGGCGAGTGCCACCAGCTCATCAAAAGGCGGCAATGTATGGCGAGCTGATAGTGGCTGTTGTGGTGAGCGGGACATAAGTCGCTCCTTACTAGGCTAAGCAGAGCTTTCTGCAACACTAACAGCGTAAGCAATTTTTAACGGGCTGGGCGCCACAAATGGCAATTGTCTTATAAATGAGATGTAAGGGAAGAACCTTTAGCGTAGCCGGATCCAATAACTGCAGCGCCGTTGGCCGGCGACAATATGCTCTTGACGGTCGATTTGATAAGCCTCACCCAGTAGGCGACGAAATACATTCAACTCGGATTGGCAGAGGTTTGGGCAGCGAGTGGCGGCTTTGCAAATCGGACAGTGATTTTCAATCAACACAAATCCATCTGCAACCGGCTGTAATTCGGCCATGTAGCCTTCTTGTTCGCGCAGAGCAACCAGCGCTGCAAGTTTATCGGCTAACTCATGATAGTCGGCTAAGGCGCTGTGATAGGCTGCGAAAGTTTGCGCTTCACGCTGCTGCGCGACTTTAGCCACTCCTTGTGTCCCGAAAAGATGCTCAACGGCATCAAGCACCTGAATCGTCAGTTCGCCATGCCGATCGGCAAATTGGTAGTGTCCTTTAGCGGTCAAACGCCAGTGACGAGTGGGGCGACCCACCTTGACTTTTACATCATCAAAGCACAGCACTCCAGCTTGCTCTAAGCTTTGCAGATGTTGGCGCGCGCCCATGGTGGTCATATCGAGATCGGCGGCTAATTGTTTGGCGGTGACGCTACCTTCACGTTTAATGGTGTGCAAAATGCGCTCAACCGTTTTCATCGTTTTTATCCTTGTCGTTAACCGGATCTGGCTATCTCTGCTTAGTCGCTGTGTTTAGGCGTCGCGCGTATTATGGAATGCTTATTATCTAAAGCAAACCATTTACTATTTGTCGGCGGTTTAAGCTGCCGTTTTGCCGCCAGCATTGGTGGTATTTGAGTGCTGTTTGATGGGGTCGAGCTTGGTGGCGTGCAGAGCAAGCCAAGCCAACCATTAACGCCAGTTTTGGTGAATTACCGTACAAAAACGTTAATTCAATCACGTTTTTTTATGCTTTGCCCCTTGGGATATTAAGCAAGCTACCCCACATAAGTGACATATGCTGATGATCAGCGTTTTATCAACCATACGGAAAATTAAATCAGGAGAGACGACCGATGAATATTCGTCCATTACATGACCGAGTGATCGTTGAACGCCAAGAAGTTGAATCAAAATCTGCTGGTGGGATTGTTCTAACTGGTTCTGCGGCGGAAAAATCAACTCGCGGTAAAGTGTTGGCTGTTGGTAAAGGCCGCGTTCTGGAGAACGGTTCAGTACAAGCTTTAGATGTGAAAGTTGGCGATACCGTAATTTTTGCAGAAGGCTATGCTACGAAAACTGAGAAGATCGATGGCAAAGAAGTCTTGATCTTGTCTGAACATGACATTTTGGCAATCGTTGAATAATTGATTCTGAATCCCAACCAAAATCAACAACTGAATTTAGAAAGGAAATGAAAAATGGCTGCTAAAGACGTACGTTTTGGTAATGACGCTCGTGTAAAAATGCTGGAAGGCGTAAATATTCTGGCTGATGCGGTAAAAGTCACCTTAGGCCCTAAAGGCCGTAATGTGGTGCTAGACAAATCTTTTGGTGCTCCTGTTATTACTAAAGACGGGGTATCGGTTGCGCGTGAAATTGAACTGGAAGATAAATTCCAGAACATGGGCGCACAAATGGTTAAAGAAGTCGCTTCACAAGCGAATGATGCGGCGGGAGACGGAACCACAACGGCGACGGTACTGGCTCAATCGATTGTCAATGAAGGCCTTAAAGCGGTTGCTGCGGGTATGAACCCAATGGATCTTAAGCGCGGCATCGACAAAGCGGTAATTGCTGCAGTTGAAGAGCTGAAAGCACTGTCAGTGACTTGTGCAGATACTAAAGCGATTGCTCAAGTGGGTACGATTTCTGCTAACTCAGACACTAGCGTTGGCAACATCATTGCGGAAGCGATGGAAAAAGTGGGCCGCGATGGCGTGATCACGGTTGAAGAAGGCCAAGGTCTGCAAGATGAGCTGGATGTGGTAGAAGGCATGCAGTTTGACCGTGGTTACCTGTCACCTTACTTCATCAACAATCAAGAAGCGGGCAGCGTAGAGCTAGACAGTCCATTTATCCTGTTGGTGGATAAGAAAATTTCTAACATCCGTGAACTGTTACCGGCTCTGGAAGGGGTTGCCAAAGCATCACGTCCACTGCTGATCGTGGCGGAAGATGTTGAAGGCGAAGCGTTGGCTACTTTGGTAGTGAACAACATGCGTGGCATCGTGAAAGTTGCGGCAGTTAAAGCGCCTGGTTTTGGTGATCGTCGTAAAGCGATGCTGCAAGATATCGCGATTTTGACTGGCGGTGTGGTGATCTCAGAAGAGATTGGCCTAGAGCTGGAAAAAGTGACTTTGGAAGATTTGGGCCAAGCGAAGCGTGTCTCGATCACCAAAGAAAACTCAACCATCATTGATGGTGCTGGCGATCAAGCGGCGATCCAAAGTCGTGTTGCGCAGATCCGTCAACAAATCGAAGAAGCGACTTCTGACTACGACAAAGAGAAACTGCAAGAGCGTGTGGCTAAATTGGCTGGCGGCGTAGCGGTGATCAAAGTTGGCGCAGCGACTGAAGTGGAAATGAAAGAGAAGAAAGATCGCGTTGAAGATGCGCTGCACGCGACTCGCGCCGCGGTAGAAGAAGGTGTGGTTGCAGGTGGCGGTGTGGCACTGATCCGTGCCGCGTCTAAGCTGACTGATCTGCAAGGTGACAACGAAGAGCAAAATGTAGGGATCCGTGTTGCACTACGTGCAATGGAAGCCCCACTGCGCCAAATCGTGAAAAACGCTGGTGACGAAGAGTCAGTGGTGGCCAACAATGTCCGTGCTGGCGAAGGTAACTACGGTTACAACGCGGCGACGGGTGTATATGGCGATATGATTGAAATGGGTATTTTGGATCCAACCAAAGTGACTCGTTCAGCGCTGCAATTCGCGGCCTCGGTTGCCGGTTTGATGATCACTACCGAAGCGATGATTACCGAACTGCCGAAGAAAGATACCCCTGCAATGCCTGATATGGGCGGCATGGGTGGCATGGGAATGATGTAATCCCTGATCTTACTCGTTGATAAACCGGAGCTTAGTCTCCGGTTTTTTATCGCGACAGCCCACTCAGCGAAGCGGATTCGCTCAATTGATCGAAAAAAGACGCGAGGATAGTGCATCGCTGGAACCGAAAAACTGAGAGAGTGTGCACAAATTCTCGCCGCACTTGTGGCTAAGATTGCTGAGTTTTTCCGTATTTATTTTGATTTAGAGGTTATTTTTATGAACAAGCCGTTTGCTTTGATGGCTCTGACTGCTGCGCTGGCCGCTCCTGCTGCATTGGCAGCGACGCCGGTGATGTTTTCTTCGATCAATAATTTCAACACGCCTGATGCCAACCAAGTGGCAGGTCTACGTGTTTCAGCGTTGCATGGTAAAGTGGCGGAAGTGAAAGGGGTGGATTTTTCCATTCTTGGTCTGTCGGAAACCAACAAAACCACTGGTGTAAACTTTGGCTTCTTGTTTGGTGCCAGCAAAGTTAACCAAGAGATGACTGGCGCATCGCTCGGTCTGCTTAACTGGAACACGGGCCATACTTACGGTGCTAACCTCGGTTTGGTGAACTTGACCAATGATGTGCATGGGGCAAACTTGAGCTTTGTGAACTACTCACAAGGTAATACTTTGGTTGATCTCGGTGCGGCTAATTTCTCAAGTACTTCGACAGTACAGTTTGGCCTGTTCAACAAAACCGACAAAATTGAAGGGGTGCAGATTGGCTTGATCAACTGTGCTGATAACGGTTTCTTCAAGTGCTTCCCCATCATTAACTTTGCTAAGTAATGGGATAAATTTCCTTCCGATTTGAAACGGCAGCGTTGCTTAGGTAACGCTGTTTTTCATTCAAGCTGCAAGTCGAGCGGGGTTTTACTTGGCCTGCCACCTACTTCACGGGTGAGTTTGGGCACTAGATAGCCAGAAACCTGTTCGAGCAAACCGGCCATAATCTTTCGCGCTTCATCATCACTGACGTAAAAGTGTGCCGCGCCTTGTACTTTATCCAGTACATGCAAGTAATACGGCAAAATACCTGCATCAAACAAGGCTTCACTGAGCGCGACTTGCGCCTCAACCGTGTCATTCACCGCTTTAAGTAGCACACTTTGGTTCAGTAACGTTACATTCACCGCACGTAAGCGAGCCAGTTGTTGGGTGAGCTCGAGATTGATTTCATTGGCGTGATTGATGTGAGTCACCAACAGAACTTGCAAGCGAGTTTGCGCCAATAGCGCCACCAATTGATCGGTTATGCGGGCTGGGATCACCACTGGTAAGCGCGAGTGAATGCGCAGCCGCTTGATATGAGGAATGGCCGCGATGCGTTCGATTAGCCAGGCCAGTTCTTGATCTTTGGCCATCAAAGGATCGCCACCAGACAAAATTACTTCATTGAGCTCACCATGCTCGGCAATGTAGTTAAGGCTGTGCTGCCAAATTTTTTTATTACCTTGGTGATCTTGATATGGAAAATGGCGACGGAAGCAGTAACGACAGTTGATGGCGCAGCCACCTTTGACAATCAATAAGCAGCGATTTTGGTACTTGTGCAGCAAGCCGGGAAGCGTGTTATTTTGCTCATCCAGCGGATCATGAGAGTAGCCGGGATGGATCTCAAACTCTGCACTCAGCGGTAAAACCTGCCGTAACAGTGGATCGGCCGGATTGCCTTTTTGCATACGCGCGACAAAACTTTGTGGTACGCGCTGCGCAAACAGTTGGCGCGCCGCCAATCCGGCTTGCCATGGTGTTGGATCTATCTCCAGTTGCTGCAGCAGTTGCAGCGGATCGGAGATCGCGTTTGCCAATTGTTGCAGCCAGTTTTGCTCAACAGAAACGACTTTTCGGGTTATGATGTGCGGCATTGATTTTAACTCGAAGATAGTAAGAGGAAAAAATGGCTACTGTTAGCACGAATGAGTTTAAAGGCGGTCTCAAAATTATGCTTGATAACGAGCCTTGTGTCATTCTCGAAAACGAGTATGTAAAACCAGGTAAAGGTCAGGCATTCAACCGCGTGAGAATCCGTAAGCTGCTTACTGGTAAAGTTTTGGAAAAAACATTCAAATCGGGTGATACCGCTGAAGTGGCTGATGTTATCGATATCGATCTGGATTACCTGTACAACGATGGCGAATTCTACCACTTTATGAATAACACCACCTTCGAACAGTTGGCTGCGGATGTTAAAGCCGTGGGCGATAATGCGAAATGGTTGGTAGAAAACAATACCTGTATGTTGACGCTGTGGAATGGTAACCCAATCGCAGTGACGCCACCGAACTTCGTTGAGTTAGAAGTGACCGAAACCGATCCAGGTGTGAAAGGTGATACGCAAGGTACAGGTGGTAAACCAGCGACGCTCTCTACTGGTGCGGTAGTTCGTGTACCTCTATTCGTTCAGATTGGCGAAGTGATCAAAGTTGACACGCGTTCAGCAGAATACGTTGGCCGTGTGAAGTAATAGATTACGCCCCAACCATTAAGCCAACCGTAAGGTTGGTTTTTTTATGGGCTGTGTTTTGTTTGCTGTACGTAGTGGATCATCGGGCTGGCGGCGCTTCATGCTGCAGCCGATAAAAAAGCGGACCTCAATTGAGGTCCGCTAATCGATTGGTGATCACCGAGGGTTAGATCATAAAGATAAACACAACCGCCAAGATAGTGATAAGGCTGGCAAAGCCGTAGCAAGCGATTTTACCCGCCACACCAGTGTGGAATTTCAGGTCATGCATTCCGTGATGAACACGGTGCATAGCATGCCACATTGGCAGCGCTAAGGTACCGATAATGAATAGTGCACCAATAATGCTAGTGGCGAAACTAGTGACACGCTCATAGCTCAGAGCTTCTGCATCCAACACACCGAGTGGTGCTAGGATTGCTAGTACCAGAATCGTGATTGGGGTGATCATGGCAAACCAAGTGCCACCTGCACCAAACAGGCCCCACCATACTGGTTCGTCTGAACGTTTTGGGTTGGTATTAATCACAATAAGCTCCTTACACCACAATAAGCACGATCAATGAGATAAACGCCACGGCGGCCCACTGTGCTAGCACAATGATTTTTTTATCAACTAGTTTGCCACCTAAACGAATAGGTACCACTTGTGGCATCATGCTAAAGAAGGTTTGCGCATGAAACAAGCTGGCGACTAATGCTACGATGTTGATCGCAATGACAATTGGATTGGCCATGAAATCTAACCATGCTTGCCAAGCTTCTGGGCCTTTAACCAGCGATCCTAAACCAAAGGTTAGGAACAAGGTAAATAGGATCAGTGGTAGGATGGTCGCTTCACGTACCATATAGAAGCGGTAGAAAGGATGATCTTTCCACCAAGTCCGCTTCATTTCACGCACATAAGGTTTACGGTTACTCATCCTTAAGCCTCCACTTTCTTCGGTGAACCGTCTGGGTTCAACATTGCAATCACGAAGTCTAATGATGACTCCACTTTACCTTGGTTAACTGCAGATGCTGGATCAACGTGTTTTGGACACACTTCTGAGCAGTAACCCACAAAAGTACAGCCCCAAGCTCCGTTATCACCGTTGATAAGCTTCATACGCTCAGCTTTACCGTTGTCACGGCTGTCGAGGTTGTAGCGATGTGCCAGAGTCAGTGCCGCAGGGCCTAAAAACTCAGGATTGAGACCGAATTGCGGACAAGCTGCGTAACACAAACCACAGTTGATACAACCAGCGAACTGTTTGTACTTCGCCATTTGCTCTGGAGTTTGCAGGTTGGTACCATCTTCTGGCTTACGGTCATTGCCGATGATGTAAGGTTTGATCGCTTCAAGACGCTCGATAAACGGCGTCATATCGACGATCAGATCTTTTTCAATCGGGAAGTTGGCCAGAGGCTCAATTTTCACACCTTCTGGGTAGTCGCGTAAGAAGCTCTTACACGCCAGTTTTGGCACGCCGTTGACCATGATGCCACACGATCCACAGATCGCCATGCGGCATGACCAGCGGTAAGAAAGATCTTTATCGAGATGATCTTTCACATAGCCAATCGCATCGAGTACTGACATGGTTTCATCAAACGGTACTTCGAAACGTTGCATGTTGGGTTCTGCGTCTGTTGCTGGGTCGTAGCGCAGAATGTCCACTTTTTGAATACGTTGTGCTGACATTATTTTTGCTCCTCTACGCTTTTTCAGCGGCTGCCGCTTCTGCCGCTGCTGCTTTTTCTGCCGCTTCACCATATAGACGCGCTTTTGGCTGCGACTTGGTGATTTTCACTGGGCTGTAATCAATCTTCGGTGTTTGACCGGCTTGATAGAATGCCAGTGAATGCTTGAGGAATTGCACGTCATCACGCTCAGTACAATTTTCGTCAAGACGTTGATGCGCACCACGCGACTCTTTACGCAGGATCGCTGAGTGAACCATCGCCTGTGCCACATCCAGACCATAACCGACTTCAATCGCGTACAGCAGGTCAGTGTTGAACACTTTGCCTTTGTCTTTGATGCTGATGCGCTTATAACGCTCTTGAAGCTCAGCCAGTTTGTCGATGGTTTGTTGCATCAGATCTTCTTGGCGGTAGATACCACAACCGGCTTCCATGGTGTGACCCATTTCGGTACGGATGGTCGCCCAGTTTTCATCGCCTTCTTGTTGCATCAGCGCTGCGATACGATCTTCCACCGCTTTAACTTGAGTCGCAATTGCAGCTTCGTTCCAGCCTTTAAATTCAGCAGCGCGCTCGACGGCTTTTTCACCGGCTACGCGGCCAAAGACCACGAATTCGGCTAGCGAGTTAGAACCTAAACGGTTGGCACCGTGTAGACCCACTGAAGCACATTCACCGACGGCAAACAGGCCTTTAATACGCGTTTCACATTCACCATTGGTTTCAATACCACCCATGGTGTAGTGCACGGTTGGGCGAATTGGAATCGGCTCTTTGGCTGGATCAACGTTAACGTACGCTTTTGCCAGTTCACAGATAAATGGCAGACGTTCTTGCAGATATTCTTCGCCTAAGTGGCGTAGATCAAGCATCACCACATCACCAAGCGGGTGTTTGATGGTGTTGCCTTTTTGCTGCTCATGCCAGAAAGCTTGGGAAACTTTGTCACGCGGACCCAGTTCCATGTATTTATTCTTTGGCTGACCCACTGGGGTTTCTGGTCCCATACCGTAGTCTTGCAGGTAGCGGTAGCCGTTTTTGTTAACAATGATACCACCTTCACCACGACAACCTTCGGTCATCAGGATACCGGTACCTGGCAGACCCGTTGGGTGATACTGCACAAATTCCATATCACGTAGTGGGATACCATGGCGATACGCCATTGCCATGCCGTCACCTGTTACGATGCCGCCATTGGTATTACAGTGGTAAACGCGTCCTGCGCCGCCAGTAGCTAATACCACCGATTTGGCTTTGATCAGAACCAGTTCGCCTTCCGACATATGAATCGCGATCAAACCTTGGACTTGACCTTCATCCACCAATAAATCCACGACAAAGTACTCATCGAATCGTTTGATTTGTGGGTACTTCATTGAAGTTTGGAATAGGGTGTGTAGCATGTGGAAGCCGGTTTTATCGGCCGCAAACCAAGTGCGCTCAACTTTCATACCGCCAAAACGACGGACGTTGACTTCACCATTGTCTTTACGGCTCCAAGGACAACCCCATTGTTCCATTTGCACCATTTCGCGGGTCGCATTGGCAACAAAGTATTCAACAACATCCTGTTCACATAGCCAGTCACCACCGCCAACGGTATCGTTGAAGTGATTATCTAAACTATCTTCATCCTTGATAACTGCTGCGGAGCCCCCTTCGGCCGCGACGGTGTGAGAACGCATCGGGTAAACTTTAGAAATCAGTGCGACTTCTAAGTTAGGGTTTGCTTCAGCCGCTGCAATAGCAGTACGAAGACCAGCGCCGCCAGCGCCGATGACCGCGATATCTGTGGTGATAATTTGCACAGTTATCCTCCAGTGTGATTATTTTATTTATGGACTAAGTTAGGCCCAGTGCCTGGAATAGTGAGAGAGGATGCAAACGCGATTTCTTATCGTTTTCATCACGCTCTACCCCACCTATTAAGTGGTAGTGATAGTGTAAAATAGCTTGGCAATTTAAAAATTGATTCCGCTAGGTTTTTGCTGCGGAATTACCAACTTAAGTCCATTAATTGCATTGTATGTGACTGGTGTCACAATTGGGTTTGGATTTTGATTCTGAGCAAGTACAATTCGTGCTCTGTGTTGACTTACTAAGTGATGTTATGACCACTGCTGACTGGATGCCGAGTGCCTCGATCCGCCAATTAAAACAGCGTGCGGCTTTGCTGCGCCAGATCCGTAAATTTTTTGCCGAGCGTGACGTATTGGAAGTGGAAACGCCTGCCATGAGTCATGCGACGGTGACCGATGTTCACCTCCAGACGTTTCAAACCGAGTTTGTTGGGCCTGGTTATGCACAGGGCGGCCGGTTGCACTTGATGACTAGTCCTGAATTTCATATGAAACGTTTGTTGGCGGCAGGCAGTGGTTGTATTTACCAGCTTGGTAAGGCGTTTCGTAATGAAGAAAATGGTCGTTACCACAACCCAGAATTTACTATGCTGGAATGGTATCGCGTCGGTTTTGATCATCATGATTTAATGGATGAAATGGACGATTTACTGCGCTTAGTGTTAGGTGGTACAAGTGCCGAGCGGATCACTTATCAACAAGCGTTTTTAACGGTGCTGGGCGTGTGTCCACTCGCAGCAAGCATGGCGGATTTAAAGCGAGTGGCGGCAACGCTGGGTTTAAGTGATATCGCTGAGCCTGAGCAAGATCGTGACACTTTATTGCAACTGCTGTTTAGCATCGGTATTGAACCGAAAATTGGTCAAACTACGCCGATTTTTGTGTATGACTTTCCAGCCTCACAAGCAGCATTAGCTAAGATCAACCGGTTAGATGGGCGAGTGGCAGATCGCTTCGAGGTCTATTTTAAAGGTATTGAATTAGCCAATGGTTTTCATGAGTTGGATAATGCGGCTGAACAACTGGCTCGTTTTGAAGCGGATAACGTTAAGCGCGGTGAGATGGGCTTGCCCGCGCAGCCGATAGATTACCACTTAATTGCGGCATTAGAAGCGGGTTTGCCGACCTGTGCTGGGGTGGCATTGGGTATTGATCGCTTGATCATGTTGGCGTTAGATGAGGATCATATCGACAACGTCACCGCCTTTCCATTTCCTCGCGCCTGATCCGTTTCTCAGTTTGCCACATTGGTCGCTGGTTTCACCCCAGTTTTAACGAGGTAAGCGCTCGCGTCTCGCAGCCAACCTCGTTATACTCCTCATCTGATTTGAACCCCATTGCAAGAGCACAGGATATGCAAGAGTACATTGAGTTTTTTCAGCAAAATATGATCCTTTCACTGGCTTGGATTGGTATTTTGGTGGCGTTAATCGCCAGCATTTATAAATCAGCCACCGCCGCTTACCAAGAAGTGACCGCGAGCCAAGCGACACACTTAATTAACCGTGAAAACGGCATTGTGCTGGATATCCGCAGTAAAGATGAGTTCAAACAAGGACACATTACCGATGCGCTGCACATTTTGCCCTCTGAGATTAAGGCTGGAAACTTGGCGGCACTTGAAAGCCATAAATCAAGCCCCATTATCGTGGTATGCAAAACCGGTCAGACCGCGCGTGAAAGCGCCCAACTGCTGACTCAGGCTGGCTTTGAGAAGGTCAATCTTCTTAAAAATGGCTTGATTGCTTGGAATGAAGCAAACCTGCCTTTGGTGCGTGGTAAACGCTAAATAGCAGGACAAGAGGTCAGGGCTGGCGAAAATGTCAGCGCTTGATGATGAGAGTTGTGATATCGCCCACGTAATGGTTTAGTCACCTAGTGATCATTCGCACTCTCAGTTAGTCTCAGGACATCTTGACTTTTGAATCGAATTATCTGAATTAAGGATGAAATCATGGCTGAAGCAGCACAAGCCCAGCAACAACAGTTTGCTATTCAACGTATCTATCTGAAAGATGTCTCTTTTGAAGCGCCAAACTCACCAGTGATGTTCCAAAAAGAGTGGAATCCAGATGTGAAACTGGATCTCGACACACAAAGCCGCGAACTGGGCCAAGGGGTTTATGAAGTTGTTTTGCGTTTGACCGTCACGGTGAAAAATGCCGAAGAAACCGCCTTCCTGTGTGAAGTACAACAAGCGGGTATTTTTGGTGCTGAGCAGATGGAAGCGGGCCAATTGGCACATTGTTTAGGCGCTTTCTGCCCGAACATCCTATTCCCATATGCACGTGAAACGATTTCAAGCTTAGTGGTGAAAGGCACTTTCCCACAATTGAATTTAGCACCAGTGAACTTTGATGCGCTGTTCATGAACTATCTGCAGCAGCAAGCTGAAGGTGCAACACCCGCTAACGCTTAAGTTAGGCGGTTGTCACTTTACTTTGATGAAATGCACAGCGCGGTTGCGATGTGCATTTTTTTATTCTAGCGACTGAATGGTGGCTTAATCAGCGCAGTGATCATGCGAGTCTGCAATTTTGCCGACTTTAAGTATAGAATAGAGCCCAACTTCGTTATCGATAGGCGCAATAATGAGCGAGACACATAACCATAATGGCTACGGGAAACCGATTGAAATGACGGTAATTGGTGCCGGATCTTACGGTACTTCGCTGGCGATTTCACTGGCCCGTAATGGAGCGAATATTGTCCTATGGGGACATGAAGTCGAGCATATGGCTCGTTTGGCCGCCGAGCGGGCCAATCACGAATTTTTACCCGATATTGCGTTTCCTGATTCATTGATTGTGGAAACCGATTTACAGAAAGCGGTGCAAGCGTGTCGTGATCTATTGGTGGTGGTGCCAAGCCATGTATTTGGTCTGGTGCTAAACAGCTTAAAGCCATATTTGCGTGCTGATAGCCGGATTTGCTGGGCGACCAAAGGGTTAGAGCCAGAAACCGGACGCTTATTGCAAGAGGTTGCGCACGATGTGATTGGCGATAGCTATCCATTGGCGGTGCTGTCTGGGCCAACGTTTGCCAAAGAGCTGGCGATGGGGATGCCGACGGCCATTTCAGTCGCTTCGCCCGATGCGCAATTTGTGGTTGATCTACAAGAAAAAATCCATTGCAGCAAAACATTCCGCGTCTATGCCAACAGTGATTTTATCGGCATGCAGTTGGGCGGCGCCGTGAAAAATGTGATTGCGATTGGCGCAGGGATGTCCGATGGGATCGGCTTTGGGGCCAATGCGCGTACCGCGCTGATCACACGCGGTTTGGCCGAAATGAGCCGTTTAGGTGCCGCGTTGGGAGCCAAACCAGAAACCTTTATGGGCATGGCCGGACTGGGCGATTTAGTGCTGACCTGTACCGACAATCAATCACGTAACCGTCGCTTTGGCTTAGCGCTTGGTCAGGGGAAAGATGTCGATAGCGCGCAAAGCGATATCGGTCAGGTAGTCGAAGGCTATCGCAACACCAAAGAAGTGTGGATGCTGGCGAAACGGATGGGTGTTGAGATGCCAATTGTTGAACAAATTTATCAAGTATTGTATCAAGGTAAAGATGCGCGACTGGCGGCTCAGGACTTGCTGGCTCGTGATAAGAAGATGGAGCGCTAAGCTCTGGTTTGCTGCTCAACCGCAGGTAAATCCAACGGACGAGATAATATCGATTAGATGGCGGGCTCGCGCCTTCTCTTGATTGGGACACAAATAAGCAATGAAACAGTGTGCGCATACTAAGGTTTGGCAAACGATAGTGGTGGAAGCTCGTGAGCAGTCAGAGCAAGAGCCAATGCTCGCCAGCTTCTATCACGCGACGATTATTAAACATGACAGTTTAAGCTCGGCGCTCAGTTATATTTTGGCCAACCGTTTGAGTACCGCCTCGATGCCCGCTATGGCGGTGCGAGAGGTGATTGAAGAGGCATTTGCCGCTGAACCGAGCATTACCCAGTCTGCCGCATGCGATATTTGTGCGACGGTGACTCGCGATCCGGCAGTGTCTATGTATTCGATGCCACTGTTGTATCTCAAGGGTTATCACGCACTGCAAGGCTATCGAGTCGCGAATTGGTTGTGGCGGCAAGGGCGCAAAGCGCTCGCGACTTATCTGCAAAATCAAATTTCGGTCGCTTGCCAAGTCGATATTCACCCTGCGGCGCGTATTGGTCGTGGCATCATGCTCGATCATGCGACTGGGATTGTGATTGGTGAGACGGCGGTGGTTGAAAATGATGTGTCGATCCTCCAAGACGTTACTTTGGGCGGTACCGGTAAGGAGTGTGGTGATCGGCATCCGAAAATTCGCGAAGGAGTAATGATTGGTGCTGGCGCGAAAATTTTAGGCAATATCGAAGTGGGTGAAGGCGCAAAAATTGGCTCTGGCTCAGTCGTCTTGCAAGCGGTGCCACCACACACCACAGTAGCTGGGGTTCCGGCTCGAATTGTCGGACGTCCACAATCCGATAAACCCTCACTGGATATGGATCAGCAATTTAATGGCCGTACGCAAACCTTTATTGGTGGCGACGGGATTTAATTCGGCGTAGCTTGAGTTTGAAGCTGATGGCTGAATGGGGGTCAAAAAGATTAAAGGATGATGTCACCATCATCCTTTTTTACATTAAATAGGCAGTTGGCTTACGCCAGCTCAGCCAATTCCGCCAACACTTCATCGGCCCATTGGATCCAAGCTTGGCGAACCAATAAATTGCGACGTAGAGTTAAGCGTTCTAAACGTTGCGCTTTGTCGAGTAGTCTTGGGGTCGCATAGTAAGCCGCTTCGATCTCTTGATAATGTGCGACCAGTTTGCGTGATTCTTCCACCAGTTCGGTGAGTTGCAAGCGATAAGGTTCTGCCGACTGAATCGAGCAGGCCATCAGTTTAGCGCTGAACTCATCGCGTACAGTTGGGTGAGCAGTAGGCTGCTCAAACCACTCACCTAAAGCGCTGCGGCCTGTTTGAGTAATTGAATAGATTTTACGGTCCGGTTTGCCTTCTTGCGGTTGTAATACACAAGTGACTAAACCTTGCTCACCCATTTTATTTAATTCGCGATAAACCTGCTGGTGACTCGCTTTCCAAAAGTAGCCAATACTGGCAGAAAATTCTTTAGTGATATCGTAACCGGTTGCATCGCGTGTGCTAAGAACAGTAAGGATAACGTGTGGTAATGACATGTCTTCAATCCAAAATTAAGTCAACATAAACTTTCATTCAAACCGTGGTGTGCTTCTTGTGGCACGTATATCCATTGGTTTAAATAAACGCAGTCGAGATATCTGACTGCTTATGTCACCTTATAAAACTGATTGTCACCTAGCTTGGCGTATGTCTGTGCATACTTTAATTGCGCAATAAGTTGCTATTACTTATCGCATTGGTCAGTAGTATATCCAAATAATAAGCATTAAGTGGAATACAAAATGGTTGATTAAGTAAAAAACTGATAATGTTCTCAATAATGCCAAAGTTCCAAATAAAAGACTGCAAAAATGCAGTCTTTTAGGATTTTAAGTTATTGAATTATGATTTTTTTAACCAGTATTACGCATTCCGGCGGCAATCCCAGCAATTGTCACCATCAGTGCTTCTTCAAGTTCTACGCTCGGCTGTTGCGATTGACGAGTTCGGTACAGCAATTCCGCTTGCAGCATGTTGAGTGGCTCGACATAGATATTGCGCAAACGAATCGATTCATGCCCCCAAGGATTGCTCTGCATTAAGTTCTCATTGTTTTCGACATTAAGCACCGTTTGGATATCTTTTTGCAATTGGGCGCGCAATTTTTCACCCAGTGGACGCAGTGCGGGATCGACTAAACGTTGATCATAATATTCGGCAATCTCAGGGCTGCACTTGGTGTAGACCATTTCGAGCATGCCAAGCCGAGTTGAGAAAAACGGCCACTCGCGACACATGGCTTCCAGCAGTGCTTGATGCCCTTTATCGATCGAGAATTGGATCGCTTCACCAGCGCCAAGCCAAGCCGGTAAGACTAAGCGGTTTTGGCTCCAAGAGAAAATCCATGGAATGGCGCGCAGGCTCTCTACTCCACCATGCGGATTGCGTTTCGATGGGCGTGAGCCCAGTGGCAATTTACCCAGCTCTAATTCCGGGGTTGCTTGGCGGAAGTAAGGTACAAAATCGGGCTCGCCACGCACGACATGGCGATAGGCTTCACAAGAGACCTCGGATAGCACATCCATCAGATCGCGCCACTCTTGCTTTGGCTCTGGTGGTGGCAATAAGTTAGCTTCTAAAATTGCACTTGCATACATGTTGAAGCTGTTAACTGCAACATCGGGCAGTCCAAGCTTGAAGCGGATCATCTCGCCTTGCTCGGTAACGCGTAGTCCACCTTTTAGACTTTTTGGTGGCTGTGAAAGGAGTGCGGCATGGGCCGGTGCACCTCCGCGACCAATGGTACCGCCGCGACCGTGGAATAGAGTAAGTTCAATACCGACTTCTTCGCTCACGTTAACCAATGCTTCCATCGCACGGTACTGCGCCCAGCCCGCGGCCATGACTCCAGCATCTTTGGCGGAGTCTGAGTAACCAATCATCACCATTTGGTGGTTTTGAATAAAGCCACGGTACAGATCGATGCTCATCAATTGACGGATCACCGATTCGGCATTGTTTAAATCTTCTAAGGTTTCAAACAGTGGGCAGACATCCATACGGTAAGGGCAACCAGCTTCTTGCAGTAGCAGGTGCACCGCCAGTACATCGGACGCGGTACGGGCCATCGAAATTACATAGGCACCAAACGCATCTTTTGATTGCAGCGCAATGATTTTACAAGTGTCGATCACCTCTTTAACCGATTCCGAAGGTTGCCAATCACGTGGCAATAGCGGTCGTTTAGAATTGAGTTCGGTGGTCAGGAACGCGATTTTATCTTGTTCGCTCCACTGCTCGTAATCACCAATCCCAAGATAGCGGGTCAGCTCAGAAAGTACTTCAGCGTGGCGTGAGCTTTCTTGGCGAATATCAAGGCGTACCAGATGCACGCCGAAGGCTTTGATACGGCGCAGGGTATCGAGTAGCGAACCATCGGCGATCACGCCCATGCCACACTCATGCAGTGATTGATAACAAGCGTAAAGTGGTTCCCACAATTGATCGACCGTTTGTAGCGGCGCTTTGACCGCCAGTTTTTGACCGTTAACTTTGGCATCCAAGATGGTGATCGTTTCTTGCAGCAAGCTGCGTAGGCGCTTTAGAATCGCGCGGTACGGTTCGTGCTCCTCGCCGGCTAAAGCGCGTACCGCATCATTACACTTGGTCATTGAAAGTTCGCTGACTAGCTCATTGATATCGGTCAGATACAAATCGGCCGCTTTCCAGCGCGATAGCAACAGCACTTCCCGCGTGATGGTGTGAGTGACAAACGGGTTGCCATCACGATCGCCGCCCATCCACGAGGAAAAATGCACCGGACGAGCGTCAATCGGCAAGCCTTCGCCTAAGTGAGATTGCACCTGCTCATCCAGTTCACGTAAAAATTCAGGTACCGCGTGCCACAGTGAACTTTCAACTACCGCAAAGCCCCATTTGGCTTCATCGAGCGGGGTTGGGCGCTGCTGACGGATCACATCTGAGTGCCAGCTTTGTGCAATCAATTGCTCCAAACGCCGTTCGGTATTATGGCGCTCTTTTGACGAGAGTTCGCTCAGCTCGAGTTTGGACAAACATTCATTGATTTTGACCAATTTATTGATCATGGTGCGGCGAGTGATTTCGGTCGGATGAGCGGTTAACACCAACTCAATATTCAGATCACGAATGGCTTGCGCAGTATCGAACTGGCTGACCGATTTTTGCGCCAGTTTTGCGAATAAATTGCTGAGGGAATCTAGCCCATTAACATCGCTCTCGCAGTGGCGAGAGAGGGTGTGGTACTGCTCAGCGATATTGGTCAGATTCAGAAATTGGTTAAACGCACGAGCGACCGGAGTCAACTGATGATTGGGGAGATGTTTGATCTCTTCAATCAGCAGTTCACGGTCAGCTTGATTGCCTGCTCTGGCGGATTTAGAAAGTTTTCGGATGGTTTCCACTTTTTCTAAAATAACGTCGCCATCGGCGGCTTGGATTGTCTGGCCGAGTAATCTACCCAACATGCTTACGTTACTTTTAAGCGCAGCGTATTTTTCGTTCATTGTCATCCTGCCTTGAAAAAAAATTACATCCAGTATTAGTCCAGTTAATTACACAATCTTGGCCGTTTTGTCCAGTAAGCTAGCGGTTAAGGCTAAAATTTGGTTTATTAATCGGCGCTTTTGTGTGGCGCTTGTTTAACTAACTGGACTAATTTGTTGAAAACTTCTTACAAAAAGCCTGAGGTTGCGCTAGCTGTGATCGATTTAGAAACAATATTTCAGCATTGCGCGTGACAGAATATTCAGCGTCGGCTCAATAAATTCAAAGGCTAAAAATTCATCGGGTTGATGCGCTTGATCAATCGAGCCGGGGCCGAGCACTAAGGTTGGGCAAACTTGCTGTAAGAACGGCGCTTCGGTACAGTAATTGACGGTTTGTGCGGTTTGCCCACACAGTTCACTCATGTTGGTAATAAAGGGCTGTTCAGCGGGACACTCATAGCCCGGGATCGGTTCATGCAGGGGGACCAACTCAATCCGCCCTGGCCATTTTTGTTGCACTTCTCCCAGAGCTTCGCGCATCAGGTTATCTAAACCCTCTAAGCTCATCCCAGGTAGCGGACGCACGTCATAATGCAATTCGCAGCAGCCACAAATCCGATTTGGGCTATCGCCGCCGTGAATATGGCCAAGGTTGAGTGTTGGGGTCGGAATTTCAAATCCGGGATGCTGATAAGTTTTGATTAAGCGGTCACGTAGCTGCATCAGCGCAAATAGCACTTCATGCATAATTTCAATCGCATTAACCCCTAACGCGGGATTGGATGAGTGGCCAGATTTACCGGTCACTCGGATCGCATTGGCGACATGGCCTTTATGGGCGCGAATGGGCACTAGGCTGGTTGGCTCACCGATAATGCAGTAATCGGGTTTAAATGGTGTGCTGGCGGTGAAGTGACGCGCGCCGAGCATGGTGGTTTCTTCATCACAAGTGGCAAGAATATACAGCGGCTTACTCTGTTTGCTCCAATCAACTTTTTTCACTGCTTCATAGATAAAGGCGAAAAAGCCTTTCATATCGGCGGTACCCAATCCATAAAAGCGATTATTGGCTTGAGTTAGCGCATGTGGATTGTAATTCCAACGCCCTTGATCAAATGGCACCGTATCACTGTGTCCGGCTAACAGTAAGCCACCTTCGCCGCTGCCTAATTGGGCGATCAAATTCTGCTTATGCTCTGCCACCTGCTCAATGTGGATGGTAAAGCCGAGCGCACTTAGCCACTCCGCTAATTTTGCGATCACCTGCTCATTACCTTGATCCCAGCGTGTATCGGTTGAGCTGATCGAAGAAGTTGAAATCAGGCCTTCATAGACCTCAAGGAAACTGGGTAACGACATTTTATCTTTACTCCTACTATTGACAGGGGGACAGCGAAACGGTAAAACACATATTAAATCACTTTGTGTGAATAAAAAATCAATTAATCGTAGTTTTTAAAGATGAATAATCAGCATGAGCTGCTATCTTTCATCACGAATATGGATGTTTTCTGATGTTAAAAACCACCATCATTGGCGCAAGTGGTTACACCGGAGCAGAATTGGCTGTGATGGTGCACAAACACCCACAACTCACGCTAGCAGGTTTATATGTTTCCGCCAACAGTGTTGATGCGGGAAAATCGTTAGCAGCTTTGCATGGTCGGGTGGCTGGCATTATTGATATGTCAGTGCAGGCATTAACCGATGTTGCGGCGGTGGCGGCCAACAGTGATGTGGTTTTTTTAGCCACCGCGCACGAAGTGAGCCACGATCTCGCGCCACAATTTTTAGCGCAAGGTTGCCAAGTTTTCGACCTCTCTGGTGCATTTCGGGTCCAGAGTGAGGATTTTTATCCGACTTTTTATGGTTTTACTCATCAACATCTCGACTGGTTAGAGCAAGCGGTGTACGGCTTAGCAGAGTGGAACGCAGAGGCGATCAAAACCAGCCCAATCATTGCCGTCGCGGGCTGCTATCCCACTGCATCACAACTCGCGATTAAACCGTTGCTCGTCGCCGGTTTGCTGGATACTACCCAATGGCCAGTGATTAATGCGGTGAGCGGTGTTTCTGGCGCTGGACGCAAAGCCAGTATGAGCAACAGCTTTTGTGAAGTGAGCCTGCAGCCTTATGGGGTGTTTAATCATCGCCATCAACCGGAAATTGCCACTCATCTTGGCTGTGAGGTGATTTTTACTCCACATCTTGGCAATTTTAAGCGTGGCATTTTAGCTACCATTACGATGAAACTGGCCGCTGGGGTGAGCGAACAACAAGTGGCACAAGCCTTTGCCAATGCCTATCACGATCAACCATTGGTGCGTTTTCCAACCGGTTTACCTCGGGTGCAAGATGTCGAATTCACACCATTTTGTGACTTGGGCTGGAAAGTGCAGGGACGTCATATCATTGTGGTTTCTGCGATCGACAATTTATTGAAAGGTGCATCCAGTCAAGCGATGCAGTGTTTAAATATTCACTACGGTTTCGACCCATTAACCGCATTGGTATAAGGATTTACTATGACAACTCTCAAGCTCAGTCCTTTAGTGATTAAGTTAGGTGGTGCCGCGCTCGATTGTGCCGAGACACTGAGCAAATTGTTTGCCGCGATAGCGCAATATCAGCAGCAAGCCCAGCGCGGTATTGTCATCGTGCATGGTGGCGGTTATCTGGTCGATGATTTGCTGGCCAAGTTGCAGCTGAAATCGGTTAAGAAAGAGGGTTTGCGTGTTACCCCCTATGAGCAAATCCCGATCATTACCGGTGCGCTAGCGGGAACGGCCAATAAAATGTTGCAAGGCCAAGCGATTAAAAATGGCATTAATGCGGTAGGGCTATCGCTGGCCGATGGCGGCTTGTGTCAGGTAGACGAATTGGATCCTCAATTGGGTGCTGTCGGTAAAGCCACCCCGGGTGATTCCACTTTACTGCAAGCGATTTTAGCTGTCGGTGCGATGCCGATCATTAGTTCGATTGGCCTTACAGCACAAGGACAGATGATGAATGTGAATGCAGACCAAGCGGCATTGGCGGTTGCCGGCGCTTTAGATGCGGAACTGGTACTGCTGTCGGATGTCAGTGGTGTGCTCGATGGTAAAGGCCGTTTGATCACGACATTAGATAGCAAACAAGCGGATGCTCTGATCGCTGGCAAAGTGATTACCGATGGCATGATTGTCAAAGTTAAAGCAGCGCTGCAAGCGGCACAAGATTTAGGGCGTCCGATTGAAGTGGCGACCTGGCGTTACCCAGAGAAGCTCGCCAAGCTATTTGCTGGTGAAAGTATTGGTACCCGTTTTCTTCCTTAACCTATTAAGTCACTAATTTGATGCAACCTGAGCACTGAACGCTTAGCACAGAGTCAGGAATATGGAGATAAATCAATGAGTAAAGTTCAAGTTAAAAAAGTGGTGGTGGCCTATTCCGGCGGTTTGGATACCTCGGTGATCATTCCTTGGTTGAAAGAGAATTATGACTGTGAGGTAGTGGCGTTTGTGGCCGATGTCGGTCAAGGTGACGAAGAGCTGAAAGGCGTGGAAGCTAAAGCGCTTTCTTCCGGCGCTTCAGAATGCTACATCGTTGATCTAAAAGAAGAGTTTGTTAAACACTACATCTATCCAACCCTAAAAACTGGCGCGTACTACGAAGGAAAATACCTGCTGGGTACTTCAATGGCACGCCCGGTGATTGCGAAAGCTCAAGTTGAAATTGCGCGTAAAGTGGGAGCGGATGCTCTGGCGCATGGTTGTACCGGTAAAGGTAACGATCAAGTGCGCTTCGAAGGTACCTTTGCTGCGCTTGCACCAGATCTGCATGTGATTGCACCATGGCGTGAATGGGATCTGCGTAGCCGTGAAGCGTGTCTGGATTACCTTGCTGCACGTAACATTCCTTGTGCTGCTTCGCTGACCAAAATTTATTCGCGTGATGCTAACGCATGGCACATATCGACCGAAGGTGGCGTGCTAGAAAGTACTTGGAATGCACCGAATGAAGATTGCTGGGTGTGGACGGTTGATCCTGAGCAAGCACCGAATGAGGCAGAATATGTCACCCTGCAAGTGGCGCACGGTGAAGTGGTCGCGGTGGATGGCGAAGCCATGACGCCATATAACGCACTACGCTACCTCAATCAAAAAGGGGCAAAACATGGGGTCGGTCGGATCGATATCGTAGAAAACCGTCTGGTCGGCATGAAATCGCGCGGCTGTTACGAAACCCCGGGAGGCACCATCATGATGGAAGCGCTGCGTGCGGTTGAGCAGTTAGTGCTGGATAAAACCGCGTTTGAGTTTCGTGAAGAGCTGGGCATTAAAGCTTCGCATCTGGTTTACGATGGCCGCTGGTTTACTCCATTGCGTCAAGCGGTATTTGCCGCTGCCGATGAGCTGGCCAAAGAGGTCAACGGTGAAGTGGTGATCAAACTCTACAAAGGCCAAGCGGTCGCAACCCAGAAACGTTCGGCCAATAGTCTCTACTCGGAAGATTTTGCGACTTTTGGTGCTGATGAAGTGTACGACCAAAGCCATGCTGGCGGCTTTATTCGCCTCTACTCGTTGTCGAGCCGGATCCGTGCGCTGAATAAACATCATCAGTGATCCGTCGCATTATCGATTTTTAGAATAAGGATCGCCGTGCGATCCTTATTTTTCAGTTATCACATCCTCAACTGTGGTGGCAGTCAGAGGCAAGTAGGAGATGTAGCATGGCATTATGGGGTGGAAGATTTACCCAAGCGGCAGACAGTCGGTTTAAAACCTTTAATGATTCACTGCGCTTTGATTATCGCTTGGCCGAGCAAGATATTGTTGGCTCGATTGCTTGGTCAAAAGCTTTGCTGTCAGTCAATGTGTTAACCGGGCTTGAGCAACAACAGTTAGAGCAGGCGTTAAACCAATTGTTGCAATCGGTTCAGCAAGATCCTGAGCAAATTTTAGCGTCGGATGCGGAAGATATTCACTCTTGGGTCGAGCAGCAACTGATTGAGCAAGTCGGCGATCTGGGTAAGAAACTGCACACTGGCCGTTCGCGTAATGATCAGGTGGCAACCGATCTTAAACTGTGGTGCCGCGATCAAAGCGTTCATCTTCTGTTGGCGCTTAAAGCACTACAGCAACAGTTAGTTGCGGTAGCGGCTGCACACCAAGCGACGGTGCTGCCGGGCTATACCCATTTGCAACGCGCACAGCCAGTCACCTTTGCCCACTGGTGCTTAGCTTATTTAGAAATGTTTGAGCGGGATGAATCACGCTTAGCTGACGCATTGACGCGGCTAAATACTTCACCACTTGGCTCAGGAGCCTTAGCGGGCACTGCTTACCCGATTGATCGGGAAGTGTTGGCGGCGGATCTTGGTTTTCTTCGCGCGACACGTAATTCATTGGATGCGGTTTCCGATCGCGATCATGTACTGGAGCTGATCTCTGTGGCATCGATTTCAATGCTGCATTTGTCGCGTCTGGCGGAAGATATGATCTTTTATACTACCGGCGAAGCAGGTTTTATTGAGCTCGCGGACACGGTGACGTCGGGATCGTCTTTGATGCCGCAAAAGAAAAATCCGGATGCGCTGGAGTTGATCCGTGGCAAAACCGGCCGTGTGTATGGCGCGTTGGCCGGGATGATGATGACGGTGAAAGCCTTGCCACTGGCCTACAATAAAGACATGCAGGAAGACAAAGAAGGGCTGTTTGATGCGCTTGATACTTGGTTTGATTGCTTGCAAATGGCTGGACTCTGTTTTGATGGGATTAAAGTCAACGCTGCGCGTACTCTCGAAGCGGCCAAGCAAGGTTACTCGAACGCGACCGAGCTGGCGGATTATTTAGTCGCGAAAGGGGTGCCATTTCGTGAAGCGCACCATATTGTTGGGGTAGTGGTGGTAGCGGCGATTAAACAAGGAGTGGCGCTGGAAGAGTTCGAGCTGAGCGAACTACAGCAGTTTTCACCGTTGATTGAGCAAGATGTTTACTCGATTTTGACCATCGACTCTTGTTTACATAAGCGCTGTGCTCTGGGAGGAGTGGCTCCCCAGCAAGTGGCTTATGCCTTGCAACAGGCGCAAGCTCGGGTAAAGGCGGAATAAATTGGGTGAGCGGTCAGGCAGGATCCTTGCGAGCTAAAAAAGATCGTAAAAAGATCATTTTTAATGAACCTTTGCCCTAAAGCTCAGTCTATAGCTGTACCACTGCTTTTTCTTAGAAGACTCTAAGAAGGCCCTAAACTTGTACTAGGTTTAGGGCTTTTTTCTTTTCTGTACAGCAGAAGAGTGATGCGCCCGATTTAATCCTTTTTTGCTTGCCGTTTACGCCAAGGCAAGATCACATACCTGAGCCATAGATGCAGAAATAGCAGGCCATTAAAAGCAAAACCCGCCAAGATCAGACTGATCGACTCGATGCTGGTGGGCACATCTTTAAAGCCCCAAAACCAAATGATCCACACCACCACGGATAACACCGTAAGTTGATCGATACAGCGTTGGCAGCGGCCGATTTTTTTCCAAAACCAATGTTCGCTGCACTCTCCACAAGCCATGGCTACTCCTTTCGTTGCAAGTGATCCATCAACAATCGGGTTCCGATTGCTAAGGTTCACCAGTATAACCGAGAGCTGAGTCGGTGGCTCAAATGATCTTGATCGCCAGTGACAGTTAGCGGCTAACGGTTTTCACAACAGCAAAAAAGCCCAACTTGCTGGTTGGGCTGTATCTGATAGGGGATGCTTGAGCCATCGACTACGATAGGCGCAGATTAACAGCCCGGGCCACAATCCAAACAGTGTTGGATCATCTCTGGGCCTAAGTGCAGCTTAGCGTTAAGATCGCGCAGTGCAGTGCGCACTCCTTCTTCAATCACCGGATGGTAGAAAGGCATATCCAGCATCTGTGAAATAGTCATCTGGTTTTGGTGTGCCCAAGCCAGTAGGTGGGCTAAATGCTCGGCATTCGGTCCCATCATCTCCGCGCCAAGGAAACGACCTGTGCCTTGCTCGCCATACACATGCAGCAAGCCTTTGTTGCGCAGCATCACGCGTGAACGACCTTGGTTTTCAAACGACACTTCACCCACCGCAAAGCAGCCACAGTTACCCAAACGCTGCGTTAACTGCTGATAGGTTTCCCCAACCATAGCGATTTGTGGGTCAGAAAACACTGCAGAAATTGGCGAGCGGCGCAAACCAGCGCGAATGTCAGGGAAGCGCCCGGCGTTATCACCGGCAATTCGACCTTGATCGGCCGCTTCATGCAGCAGCGGAATTTGGTTGCTAGCATCGCCAGCAATAAAAATTGCAGGTACTGAAGTTTGCAGCGTGTAGTGATCAGCGGTCGGTACGCCACGTGCATCGAGCGCCACATCGGTGTTATCTAAGCCGAGCTGATCAACGTTGGGACGACGACCGGTGGCGGCCAGCACGTAATTGACCACGAAAGTTTCTAATTCACCTTGCTGGTTGATAAATTGGATCTCAACTTTATCGCCCGCGATACGCTGCATGTTTTCGATTTTGACATCCGCATCCAGATAAAACTCTTGCTGGAAAGCACGATTAGCGTAAGCCATGATCTCAGGGTCAGTCAGTGGTCCCACTTGACCACCTAAGCCAAACACTTTGACTTGCACCCCTAAACGATGCAGTGCTTGACCGAGCTCTAAGCCGATCACGCCCGGACCAAATACCGCAACCGCCGCAGGCAGATCATCCCATTCGAACACATCATCGTTGATCACTAGCCGATCGCCTAACTCATGCCATGCGGCTGGGTAAGCCGGGCGTGAGCCAGTGGCAATTACAATCCGTTGGGCATGAACGCGAGTATGATCATCGATTTGCAGGGTATGGTTATCAATAAACTTGGCATAGCCAGCCAGCTTATCTTGTTCAGGAATTGAGTCGACTCCTTCCAGTACGAAGCCAACAAAGCGATCCCGTTCGCGTTTGACGCGATCCATCACTTCACGTCCATTAATCACGATTTCACCTTGTGGGTGAATGCCAAAACCGGGCGCTTTCTCAATCTGGTGCACGCTTTCTGCCGCCGCGATCAGTAATTTGGAAGGCATGCAGCCTACTCGCGCGCAGGTGGTGCCGTAAGGGCCACCTTCAATCATGACCACATTTGGCGTATAGGCTTTTGCGGCACGGTAAGCGCCAAGACCAGCGGTACCGCCGCCTATCACGGCAACATCAACGTGGATCTGCTTCATTCTGGTTCCTCAATCGGTGGGTTATCGGTCTGTCGGGGGGGAAAAATTAGGCTCCGTTACGGAGCCTATAGTGCTTATTGGTTTAGGTAGACTTCTAAGTCGTCGCTACCGCCAATATGCTTACCACCGATAAAGACTTGTGGCACTGTACTGCGGCCCGAAACGGCACGTAGGCTCACGGTAGTGGCATCTTTGCCTAAGATCAGCTCTTCATACTGTAGACCCGCATCAATCAGGGCTTGTTTGGCTTTCGCACAGTAAGGGCAGCCCGGCTTGGTGAAGATGGTTACCGACTCTTGCACTTTGTATTGCGGGGCAATGTACTTGAGCATGGTGTCTGCATCAGAAACTTTGAACGGGTCACCTGGTTCATTGGGCTCAATAAACATTTTTTCTACCACGCCGTCTTTCACCAGCATGCTGTAACGCCATGAACGTTTACCGAAACCAAGGTCATTTTTATCCACTAGCATACCCATGCCATCGGTAAATTCACCGTTACCATCGGGAATGAAAGTGATGTTGTCTGCATTTTGGTCATCTTTCCAAGCGTTCATTACGAAAGTATCGTTCACGGATACGCATAGGATGCTATCCACACCGTGCTCTTTAAATACTGGGAATAGCTCGTTATAGCGCGGCAGGTGAGTGGATGAACAAGTTGGCGTAAATGCACCTGGTAAGCTAAACACGATAACGGTTTTGCCTTTGAATAATTCATCGCTGGTTAGATTAACCCAAGCATCGCCTTGGCGAGTTGGAAAAGTGACTTGTGGAACGTTCTGGCCTTCTTTAGCTGTAAACATTTGTTGCCTCATTTTTGAAATTAAAAATTAAATCAATAGCATGGATTGCTTTGTTGTGATGATTATTCAAGAAATACTTTGATAGCTCTAATCGTTTAATGCTATGGTTTTGATAGGCGTATTCTATGTGGGTAAAGCATGAACATTCGTGATTTTGAATATCTGGTCGCGTTAGCCGACCACAAGCATTTTCGTAAAGCAGCAGAAGCGTGTTTTGTCAGTCAACCAACGCTCAGTGGTCAAATCCGTAAATTAGAGGATGAGATAGGGACTACCTTGCTTGAGCGCAGTAGTCGGCGCGTGCTGTTTACTGAGTCTGGGCTGCAGTTGGTCGATCAGGCCAAGAAAATTCTCAGCGAAGTGAAAACCTTTAAAGATATGGCAAATCAGCAAACCGGAGCAATGACCGGCCCGCTGCACATCGGATTTATCCCAACTTTAGGGCCTTATCTATTACCGCGGATCATCCCAACCTTGAAACAGCGTTTTCCGGAATTGGAGCTTTACCTGCATGAAGCGCAGACCCATCAATTGGTGCGGCAACTTGAAGAGGGCAAGCTCGATTGCTTGGTATTAGCCTCGGTAGAAGAGACCGCGCCATTTAAAGAGATTGAACTGTATCATGAGGTGATGCGGATTGCGGTGCCAAGTGATCATGCTTGGGCTGAGCGCGATGCGGTCGAGATGTTGGAACTGAAAGATAAAACGGTGTTAGCTTTGGGCGATGGGCATTGCTTACGCGATCAAGCGTTAGGTTTTTGTTTTGCTGCTGGCGCAAAGGATGATGAGCGTTTTAAAGCCACCAGTTTAGAAACGTTACGCAATATGGTTGCCGCTGGGGCTGGGATTACCTTATTGCCTCAATTGGCACTGCCCGCAGAAAAAAACAAAGATGGCGTGTGTTATCTGCGTGCAATCAATCCTGAGCCTTCACGCCGTTTGGTGCTGGCTCATCGGCCTGGCTCGCCTTTGCGTCAGCGTTTTGTGCAGTTGGCGGCGGTGATTCAGCAGTGCTTGCAACCTACCGAGCTAGAGTCAATTTAACGCCAAAAAAAACGAGGCGGTCAATGCCGCCTCGGTTGGTTATCGATGTAAGTTAGAACAACTCTTCACCAGTGCTGGATGAGTAAATCGACTCATTGACATGTTCGCCCACGTATTCAGTCGGTTCTGTCCCAGCTTGGAAATACTCAAACATTGAGCTGGAATCCAATTTGTTGGTCAGTAGTCCAGTCTCACGGTCAATGCGTACCCGCACTATATTATCGGGCACAACTTTGGGTTGGGTCGGTACTTCTTGCAGCGCGAGCGACATAAACTCAACCCAAGCGGGTAGCGCGGTTTTACCACCCGATTCCGCTCCGGAGACATCGTCGTCAAGATTACGATTTGGTGCCGTTTTGCCTAAGTTGCGACTATGGTCGTCAAAACCGACCCAAGCCACGGCGACAATGCCCGGGCCATAACCGTTATACCATGCATCTTTTGAATCATTGGTGGTGCCGGTTTTGCCGCCAATATCACGCCGCTTCAGTGCTTGCGCGCGCCAGCCCGTACCATTCCAACCCGTGTCTGAACTCCATTCGCCGCCCCCCCAAATATTGCTGTACAACATTTCGCGGGTCAGGAACGCGTTTTGTTCGGAGATCACTTGTGGCGCATAAGCGGTGTTGACATCTTGTTCGGCAAACTCATTGAGTGTTGCGGCACACTGTTGATGGCAGACGACTTTCGGTTCAGCGCTGAACTCCAGTTTGCCGGATGGTGTTTCGACTCGGCTAATATAGAAAGGTTGAACAAAGTAGCCATTATTCACAAACACCGAGAAACCCTGTGCCATTTGTACTGGCGTCAAGCTACCCGCGCCGAGCGCGATGGTTTCTGAGCGTGGTAGTTGATCAAGACTAAAGCCAAAGCGGGTTAAATATTGACGGGTTTTATCCAAACCAACTTCACGCAATACTCGCACTGCCATGACGTTTTTCGATTGAGCTAAGCCAATTCTAAGCCGAGTCGGGCCAGTGTAAGTCGGTGGTGAATTTTTAGGTCGCCACGCGGTGCCTTGACTCTCATCCCATTGATTAATCGGTGCATCATTAATCAAGGTGGCCAATGTCAGCCCTTGATCCAACCCAGCCGAATAGATAAACGGCTTAATACTCGAGCCCACTTGACGCACCGACTGAGTAGCGCGGTTAAATTTATTATGTACAAAGTTAAAGCCGCCCACCAGCGCAAGTACCGCTCCATTATCTGGATTCATGGCGACAAAAGCGGTATTGGCATTCGGCACTTGGCTGAGTTTCCAAGCCTCGATCTGGCCATCCTGGCTACGTGGCCGAACCCACACTTGCTGGCCAGCCGCTAAAAATTCGCTCGCACTGCGGGGCAGTGGACCTTGCCGATCATCGTTAATAAAGCGGCGCGCCCAGTTCATATTTTCCCAAGCGATGGTTTGCTGACCGTAACTTTTCACCCAAACCTGTGCGGATTGATTCTCGACACTCAGTACCACCGCAGGATACATATCGCCATAGGTTGGCTCATTGCTGAGGTATTGGGTTAGTTGACTGCTGCTCCAAGCGGGTTGGTTGGCTGACCATAACTCTTTTTCTGCGCCGCGATAACCATGGCGCTCATCATAAGCGATCAAGTTATTGACCGCGGCTTGATTAGCCGCCTTTTGTCGCTTGGCATCCACCGTGGTATAGACATTCATCCCTGACGTGTAAGCCGCTTCTTCACCATAGCGTTCGACCATCCAAGCGCGGGCAATTTCCGCCACATAAGGTGCATTTAACTCAATTTCTGCCCCGTGATATTTGGCTAACACCGGTTCACGCCGAGCAGCTTCATATTCGGCTTGTGTGATGTATTTTTCATCCAGCATGCGCAGTAGCACCACGTTACGACGATTGGTCGCGCGCTCGACGGAATAGATCGGGTTCATGGTCGAAGGCGCTTTTGGAAGACCCGCAATCAGCGCAATTTCACCTAAGGTGAGGTCTTTTACCTCTTTGCCAAAATAAGCTTGAGCTGCCGCACCCACGCCATAAGAGCGGTAACCAAGATAAATTTTATTCAGATACAGCTCTAAAATTTCTTGTTTGCTGAGCAGCTCTTCGATGTGGATGGCGATAAAGATCTCTTTGATCTTACGCATGACTTTTTTCTCATTGGAGAGGAAAAAGTTACGCGCTAATTGCTGAGTTACGGTACTCGCGCCTTGTGAGGCGCTGCCCGATGCGACCACGGCAAACGCAGCACGCGTGATACCAATCGGATCAAACCCATAGTGTTCATAGAAGCGAGAATCTTCGGTGGCAATCACTGCGTCAATTAACGCTTTCGGCATCTCTTCCAGCTTCAGTGGAATGCGGCGTTTCTCGCCAAATTGGGCGATCAACTTACCGTCTTGACTAAAGACTTGCATCGGAGTTTGTAACTGAACGTCACGCAAAGTCGCGACATCTGGCAATTCTGATTTCAGATAGAAATAGAAACCAAAGATTGTAGTGACTCCAAGAATAATGCAAATCAATGAAAATACTAACAAACGCTTTATGAACTTCACCGGAGAATCCCTGTTTAGTTGAGGCTGCACTAATGCAAACCCTTGTACTCTAGGCAAGAACCTTAGCTCACCCAATCTCATCTGCCTATTTATTGCCAAGTATAGAGCAATCGGTCGGTTGAGCTGGACATCTTTATGGGAACTTAGCCTCATGGGTAAATCATTAGTTACGGGTATTGATATCGGCCATCACAGCATTAAAGCTGTGGTGCTCAAACCTATGGGCGACACCTACGCGCTGGTGGGGTATGAGGAGTTGCTCGTTACCGCGGATATTTTCACCGATAACTACACGCTCGATTATCAGAAAATTGTAAAGAAACTCAAACAACTAAAAAAGGGGTTACCGCTATTTAGTCGTAAAGTCGCATTGGCAATTCCGGATAATGCGGTGATCAGCAAATCATTACCCATCGATAGTGACCTTGAACCGCGTGAGCAGGAGTTTGCTATCTATCAGGCTTTCGCCCATCAATCCCCTTTTCCGGTCGAAGATCTGAGTTTCGATTTTGTCGAGATTGCGAATAGTACTGTTGCGCGCAGTAGCACGACAACGTTCCAAGTTTATGCCACCAGAACTGAAGTGGTCGACAGTCGTTTACACGTCAGTAAAAAAGCGGGTTTTGAGCCGATCTTGATCGATGTACAGGTGCATAGCTTGCTGAAGTTATGGCAACACGCGAGTCGTGCTCAGCGGCGTGCGGATTGGATGTTGATTGATATTGGCTATAGCCAAAGCACCCTGTGCCTTGATTGGCCAGACAAAATGCCTTTTTACAAAGATATTCCGTTCGGTACTCAACTACTTGAAGTCGAACCGAGGAGCGAATTCACCGTTAATCCATTAGCGCTGCAAGATCCAACACAGCGCTTTATCGATGAGTTGGTCGATAAAACCGCCCGTCAAATTCAGTTATTTACCTCGGTATATGGGGCGCAACATCTGAGTGGTCTATGGCTTTCTGGTGGTGGCGCACTGATGGCGGGTTTGACTGAGGCCCTGCAGCAGCGTTTAGGGCTACCCTGTGAGATATTGGATCCATTCTCACTGTTCACAATCGATGTAGCGAGGCGTCAGCGACCGGTGAGTGATGGGGCACGGTTTAGCACCGCGGCAGGTTTGGCCTTGCGTGGTTTAGCGTGGCTGGAGGGTGAGCATGTTGGATAGAATTAATTTATTGCCATGGCGAGAAGCGCGGCGTGAAGCTCATAAACGGCGTTTTTTGGGTTTAGTCATGCTCGGCATTTTGCTCGCGGTGTTGATGCAGTTTGCCGCAGGTAACTATTTGAGCCGTCAAGTGGCGCAACAGCAAGAGCGGATTGGTTATTTAAAGCAGCATATTTTTTCGCTCGATCAGCAAGTCTCACAATTGAAACTGAGCGAAGAGGAACACAAAGCGCTGCTGACTCGGCTGCATGTGGTCGAGCAATTGCAGCACAAACGCAATACCACCACCGATTTTATGAATCTGATGCCGCAGTTGATCCCAGAAGGTGTGTATGTCGATAAGATCAAAATGAATGGTCAGCAAATAGAGATCACCGGTATTAGCGATTCGACCGCCCGTTTAGCCACTATGCTCGACAACCTAGAAAAGTCGACCAAATTAAGCGAGGTGGAGATGCATGAGATTGTGGCGGGCAATAAACGTTTTGGTAAGCAGTTTCAGAGCTTCAAAGTCTCTTTCCAATTGTTGCTGGCGCGATCTGAGCTAAAACAGGGAGAGGTATCCGATGACTAATTTGCAAGAATTGGAACTTGATGAGATCACCGAATGGCCATTATTGCCTCAGTTATTGGCGATTTTATTGTTGATGTTGCTGGTTCAAGGAGCGGGTTACTGGTTCTATCTGATGCCACAACAAGATCAAATCAACGCTTTGAAACAAGAAGAACAAACGGTTAAAGCCACTCTGAGGATCAAAGCCAACAAAGTGGCGGCTTTGCCACAGATCCAAGCGCAACTCGATGAATTAAAACAGCGCTATGACTTTTTATTACGTCAATTGCCGGTACAAAAAGAGCTGGCCAGTATGCTGGCGTCAGTCAATCAATTAGGCCTAGATAACTCACTGACCTTCACCAGAATTGATTGGGGTGAACGCCAAAATCAAGCCTTTCTGTATCGTTTACCTCTCAATATTGAGCTGACCGGTAACTATCACGATATTGGTGATTTCTCTCAGGCGATAGCCCAGCTACCACGGATTATTCATTTTGATGACATTGATTGGCAGCGAGTCAGTCAAGAAAGCAGCACACTGCATTTTCGAGTCAGAGCCTACACCTATCAGTTTAAGCCGGAGGTGGAGGATGAAAAATAATTCGCTTTGGCCGCTGTTACTCAGCTTGTTGATGTTGGTTGGCTGCAAAGCCAATCAAGACAATTTAGCCAGCTATGTTGCCCAAATCGAGCGCGAAGCTCGCCAAGAAGTGACTAAGCTCAAGCCGATTTTGGAGTTTTCCGCCGTTGAATATCAACAGCATAAAGGACGTGAGCCATTTATGCTGCCCAAAGAAGCGCTGGTACACAATCAACCGGTCGCACAAACCGATTGTTGGCAACCTGCACCGCGCCCCAAAAATGGCCCCCTTGAGCGTTATCCTCTCACTCAGTTACGTCTTAAGGGCGTGATGAGCAGTGGAGGATCGATTTCAGCCTTGATCCAGACCCCGAATGGGAACGTGGTTAAGGTCAAAGCGGGGCAATATGTTGGAAATAATAATGGCAAGATCACGCGAGTCGATGAGCGCTACTTGTTAATTAATGAAACCTTGCCGGATGGCTTAGGGTGTTGGAATCAGCGTAACGTCAAGCTGGCTTTAAAATAATAGGTTGAAGTGTAGAGATATCACGATGAAAAATGGATTGAAAACTTATGTCGCCCAGACTTGGTTGACCTTATGGATTGGTTTGGCGGTTTGCACTTCTTCCGTCGCGTATGCTGTTGATTCTGTTTCGGCTAATCGATTAGAAAATATTGATTTTCGAGTCAATAAAGCCCAGGCCGCCGTGTTAATTGTGGAATTGGCTTCCGCTTCGGTAGTAGTGGATGTGCAAAAGATCCCACAAGGGTTAAGCATTGATCTGCTGAAAACCGATGTGGCCGATGACAAGCTTTATCTGCTCGATGTAAAAGATTTTGCCACTCCGGTGCAGAGCATTGAAGTGTTTAGAAAGCAGCCGACCACAGAGTTGATTGTGAGCATTGAGGGTGAGTTTAAGCATGATTACTCTTTAAAAGGCAAATACCTTGAAGTGGTGATCAGTAAACTCAAAGTGGATGAAAAGCCAAAATCGAAAAGTATCTTGGAAAAAGAGGGCAAGCTGATCTCGATTAACTTCCAAGATATTCCGGTGCGCAATGTCTTGCAGCTGATTGCTGACTATAACAGCTTCAATTTAGTGGTCTCGGATTCAGTGGTTGGCAACCTCACTTTACGCTTAGATGGGGTACCTTGGCAGCAAGTGCTGGATATTATTTTGCAAGTCAAAGGCTTGGATAAGCGGGTCGATGGCAACGTGATTCTGATTGCTCCTAAAGAAGAGCTGGATCTACGTGAGAAACAAGCTTTGGAAAAGGCGCGTTTGACCGAAGAGCTTGGCGATTTAAAATCACAAATCATCAAGATTAACTTTGCCAAAGCGTCGGATATCGCCGCGATGATCGGCGGTGAGGGCAATGTTAATATGCTGTCGGATCGTGGTTCAATCAGCATTGATGAGCGGACTAACTCGCTACTGATCCGTGAGTTACCGGACAATATCGCGGTGATCAGTGAGATCATTGAATCACTGGATATCCCAGTTAAACAAGTACAAATTGAAGCGCGGATCGTGACCGTCAAGGAAGGCAATATTGATGAGCTTGGGGTGCGTTGGGGAGTGATGTCAACCAATGGTAGCCATTCCGTTGGTGGTTCGATTGAAAGCAATCTCTGGCAACAAGGTCTGCTCGGTGATGATGACTTTCCGCTCGATAATTTCTTAAATGTTAACTTAGGCGCTTCAGCCAACGCACCTTCGATTGCTTTCCAGGTGGCCAAATTAGGTTCAGATACGTTGCTCGATTTAGAACTTTCGGCACTGCAAAATGAGTCAAAAGCAGAGATCATCTCTAGCCCACGACTGATCACCACCAATAAACAGCCCGCCTATATTGAACAAGGTACTGAGATCCCGTACCTCGAATCTTCCTCCAGCGGCGCTTCAACCGTATCATTTAAAAAAGCGGTATTGAGTTTAAAAGTGACGCCGCAAATTACCCCAGACAATCGCTTGGTGCTCGATTTGAGCGTGACTCAAGATCGACGTGGTGAAACGGTCAAAACCGGAACCGGAGAAGCGGTTTCAATTGATACCCAGCGGATCGGCACTCAGGTGTTGGTCAATAATGGCGAAACGGTGGTACTGGGCGGCATTTTCCAACACAGTATCAATAATTCGGTGGATAAAGTGCCATTGCTCGGCGATCTGCCCGTATTAGGCGCTCTGTTTCGCCGCACTTACGAGCAAATGGGTAAAAGTGAGCTACTGATTTTTGTCACGCCGAAAGTGGTCATTCAATAACTTAGCGTGCGTAAAACCAGTGAACAAAAATTAAAGTTGCAATAGTGGCACCATACCTTGATAATTTCGGGTCTTATCACGAAATATCGGTGAGGAATAGGTGCCACAAGCATACCTACTGTTGGCTTATGTCCAGCAACTCTTGTGGCGATGTCATTGAATTAACGTTGTAAATTACTGCTAAACATGGCTGAGAAACGCAATATTTTCCTTGTTGGCCCGATGGGCGCCGGCAAAAGTACAATTGGTAGACACCTTGCGCAACAACTGCACATGGAGTTTGTTGACTCTGATACGGTTATCGAAGAACGTACCGGAGCTGATATCGCATGGGTGTTTGATGTTGAAGGTGAGGAAGGCTTCCGCAAGCGCGAAGAGGCTGTTATTAATGATCTAACTGAGCAACAAGGTATCGTACTGGCGACCGGTGGTGGCTCTGTGATCAGTAAAGATAATCGCAATCGCTTGTCTGCTCGCGGTATCGTGGTGTACCTCGAAACGACCATCGAAAAGCAATTGGCCCGCACCAATCGTGATAAAAAGCGTCCGTTATTACAAACCGATTGCCCACGTGATGTGTTAGAGCAATTAGCCGAAGATCGTAACCCGATGTACCAAGAAATAGCGGATATCACCGTGCGTACTGACGATCAAAGTGCAAAAGTGGTAGCCAATCAGATCGTAAAAATGCTAGAAGAACACATCATGTAAGATTTGTTCGAAGAATTGGAGTGCAAAACCATGGAGCGGATTACGGTCAACTTAGGTGAACGTAGCTACCCAATTTCAATCGGTGCCGGATTATTTGCTGATCCGGCCTTTCTTTCTCTCTCCACCCAGCAGAAAGTGGTGATCGTGACTAATCACACGGTAGCTCCGCTTTATGCATCTGCAATTGTCTCATTACTGGATCGACTTGGCTGTCAGCATGCATTGCTTGAGCTGCCTGACGGTGAACAGTACAAAACTTTAGAGACGTTCAATACCGTGGTGAGCTTTTTGCTCGAACACAACTACAACCGTGATGTGGTGATCATTGCCCTCGGTGGCGGAGTGATTGGCGATCTGGTCGGTTTCGCAGCAGCTTGTTATCAGCGCGGAGTGGATTTTATCCAAATTCCTACCACGTTATTGTCGCAAGTAGACTCCTCGGTAGGGGGGAAAACCGCGGTCAATCATCCACTTGGCAAAAACATGATTGGCGCATTTTATCAGCCGCAAGCGGTATTAATTGATACTGACTGTTTAGCCACTCTGCCAGCACGTGAATTTGCCGCAGGCATGGCCGAAGTGATCAAATACGGGATTATTTACGATGCGGCGTTTTTCGATTGGTTAGAGCAGCACATCGATGCATTATATACCCTCGATCAAAGCGCATTAACTTATGCGATTGCCCGTTGTTGCCAAATCAAAGCTGAAATCGTCGCTCAAGATGAAACCGAAACGGGTATTCGCGCGTTACTCAATCTCGGCCATACCTTTGGCCATGCGATTGAAGCACAGATGGGCTATGGTAATTGGCTACACGGTGAAGCTGTTGCGGCTGGCACGGTGATGGCGGCCAAAACTGCCTTACTGCAAGGTTTGATTGATCCTATTCAGTTTGCGCGTATCGTCGCGCTACTCAAACAAGCCCAATTACCGGTTTGTCCACCAGATAGTATGACCTTTGCCGATTTTATGCAGCATATGCTGCGTGATAAAAAAGTGTTGGGCGGCGAGCTACGTCTCGTATTACCAACTAGCATAGGCAGTGCCGCAGTAGTAAAAGATGTTGCTCAAGCTGTGATCGCACAGGCGATTGAGTATTGTCGCACTGTGTAAAATGGACGCTCGTGTAACCTTATTGATAGCAGACAATTGTGATTAGGATGGCCCAATGAGTTTGGCACATGAACTGGATTTAGAGTCGCAAACGGAATTATTGCAGCGGTTACAGCTACTGACTCGCTTTGGTTCTCATTTAGTGAATGTGTGTGGTCGGCAAGGTGCAGGTAAATCTTGGTTGGCACAGCGCTTTTTAGAGAGCTGGGTGCCGGATAAAAACCAAGCTCTGCTGATGTGTCATCCTAATCAAAATGATGAGCAGCGCCGAGTGACTATCTTGTCACAGTTGGCATCTGAGTCCTCGTTCAACCCCAAAGATCCGCTCGCTGAGAGTGTTACTCACCTATTTGAAGAGCAGACCTGCGATATCGCCATTGTGGTCGATGATGCCCATCTGCTGTCTGAGTCGCTGATTTCCGAATTGTGGATGTTGGTGCAAGAAGCACAACTGAATCCACGTTGGACGCTTAATGTGTTGCTGTTTGCTCGGGATAATGGTTTGGACGCGTTGCTGGCTCGTTTAAGTTACGGTCAGGAGCATAAGCCTGTCGATTTAGAGATTGAGATGCTGTCCGAAGATGAAGCGGATCGGTTATTCGAAAATCGAGTGATGCGCTATGTTGATCCACAACTTGAGCGTAAAGTTCGCAATGCGTATAAAAAAGTGCATCCGTTACCGGGGGAAATTATGGCATTGGCGGAAACTAAATTAGAAAAGCGAGTGGTGATCCGCTCAATTATTGGCTCACCATTCAACATCACCTTAGTGATACTGTTATTGCTACTGTTGCTCGGTGGTGGCTATTGGTGGCTACTCTCAAAACCGGTGCCGCAAGAACGGCAATTGGCAACAGCGGAACAAACGGTGCTTGCTCCCCTCGATGCTGCGAATCACTCAGCGCTGGCTGATGATGCCCAGGCTAATAATGAGGCGACTTCAGAGGCTGATGGTACGAGGTTCGGCGCTTATGATGATACGGCCGCTTTGCCACCGGATGTGGTAGAGACCACCGCCAGTGTCGGCATGGCTGATGATGGTAAGCGAGTTGTGATTAACTCGGATGTGGTTGATGCGCTACTGCAAGGCACCGCCAATCCCACCGATACCGTCGCGATTGAGCAACTTGTTGAGTCAACTCAAGCTGCTACGCAACTGAAAAGCCAAACTCTGCAGCCAAGCGTTGCCTCGGTTTCTGCGCCGCCAGCGGTCAGTTTTTCTTTTGCACGTGATGAACTTAAAGCGATGTCGGCGCGCAGTTATACCTTGCAATTGGCGGCGATGAATTCACTGCCAGATGTGCAGGCATTTATTGAGCGCTATCAGTTGCACAATAAAGTTTACGTTTATCCGACCTTACGTAATGAGGTGGAGTGGTTTATTGTCACGCAGGGTAATTATCCAACCATTCAAATGGCGCGCGATGCGGTCGAGCAACTGCCTGCTGCGCTACAAGCATTGGGTCCTTGGGCGAAGTCACTCAGTCAGGTGCAGCGCGAAATCGAACGTAACAAATAAACCTGAGCTTCAAGCAAAAATATGTTACATTCCGCAGCCTTATTTTGTGGCCAGTGATTAGAGAAGTAGATGAAAAAGCAGCGTGCCTTTCTGAAATGGGCTGGCGGTAAATTTAGCCTAGTAGAAGACATTCAACGCCATCTGCCAGAAGCTCGAGAATTGGTTGAGCCTTTTGTTGGGGCTGGATCTGTGTTTTTGAATACGGATTTTGAGCGCTATCTGCTGGCAGATATTAATCCCGATCTGATCAATTTCTATAATTTGCTCAAAACCGACTCGCAAGCTTACATTACCGAAGCCAAACGCTGGTTTGTGCCGGAAAATAATCGTAAAGAAGCCTATCTCGATATTCGTCAGCAGTTTAATCAAAGTGATGATGTGCTGTTTCGCTCACTGGCGTTTTTGTATATGAACCGATTTGGTTTCAATGGCCTGTGCCGTTACAACAAAAAAGGCGGCTTTAATGTGCCGTTTGGTTCTTATAAAAAACCGTATTTCCCCGAGCAAGAGCTGGAGTTTTTTGCTGAAAAAGCTCAGCGTGCAACGTTTATCTGCGCCTCTTACCACCAAAGTTTTGTGCAGGCGCAAAGTGATAGCGTGATCTATTGTGATCCACCTTATGCGCCGCTCTCAACGACCGCCAATTTTACCTCTTATGCCGGTAATGGTTTTACTCTCGACGATCAAGCCGCGTTAGCGGATATTGCCGAGAAAACCGCCAAAGAGCGTGGCATTTCAGTGTTGATTTCCAATCATGACACCACCCATACCCGCCGTTTATATCGCGGAGCACAGCTTAATGTCGTCAAAGCCAATCGCACCATCAGTCGCAATGGCGCAGGGCGTAATAAAGTCGATGAATTACTTGCTTTATTTACCCCACATTCAGCCCCTCAAGTTTGATGTTATCCCCAAACAACTTGGCGTTACGGGTAGTCGGCAAGTGAATGAGTCCCGATGAGCATAGGCAAACTTGTGTGGTTGGGGTGAAGGAACGTAGCCAACACCGCTGCAGCTTCAACTAGAAAGGGGATATTCGCCAAAATGATCTTGGCCGCTGAGTGGTGCGCTAGGATCTGTTGGCGAGCTTAGGTAGAATAGCGAGCACATTATATCCAGCTCGCATTCCATTCCTCATGAGGTCAGTATGAAAGATTTTCTCATTGCACCATCCATTCTCTCCGCCGATTTTGCCCGTTTAGGTGAAGATGTTGCCAAAGTGCTCGCGGCTGGGGCCGATGTGGTGCATTTCGATGTGATGGATAATCACTACGTACCGAACCTGACATTTGGCGCACCGATTTGTAAAGCGCTCCGCGATTATGGGATCACCGCGCCGATCGATGTGCATCTAATGGTTAAACCGGTCGACCGCATTATTCCCGATTTTGCTCAAGCTGGTGCCTCGATGATCACTTTCCATATTGAAGCTTCTGAGCACGTGGATCGCACCCTGCAATTGATCAAAGAGTGTGGCTGTCAGGCGGGGGTGGTATTCAATCCGGCGACTCCACTACATCATCTTGATTATATTATGGATAAAGTGGATTTGATTTTATTGATGTCGGTTAACCCAGGTTTTGGCGGACAATCTTTCATTCCACACACCTTAGATAAACTGCGTGCGGTGCGTGAGCGGATCACGCAAAGTGGTCGTCAAATTCGTTTGGAAATCGACGGTGGCGTCAAAGTGGAAAACATCCGTGAGATTGCGGAGGCGGGGGCCGATATGTTTGTGGCTGGCTCGGCGATTTTTGGCCGGCCTGACTACCAAGCGGTGATTGCCCAAATGCGTGCTGAATTGGCACAAGCCAAGATTTAATTTGAGTTAGGACCCTGTTTTGAAATCGATAAAATTAATTGCTTTTGATTTGGATGGTACGCTGCTCGACAGCGTGCCGGATTTAGCGCTTGCGGTGGATCAAACTGCACGCCTACTTGGTTATCCCACGGTCAGTGAAGCACAAGTGCGTGATTATGTCGGCAATGGTGCCGATGTATTGATTGCACGGGCGCTTAGCCAAAGTTTAACCATCAATTCCGATTTAAGCCCAGCCCTGCTAGGGCAAGCACGCGAAAAGTTTGATGAATTTTACGCGCAAACTGGCCATCAATTAAGTCATCTGTATGCCAACGTCACAGCGACCTTGGCAGCATTGCATAATGCTGGGTTTATTTTGGCGTTGGTGACCAATAAACCATCGCGCTTTGTGCCGGAAGTGCTTGTGCAGCATAAGATTGACCACTTTTTTAGTGATGTGATTGGTGGCGATACATTCCCAGATAAGAAGCCGGATCCGATGGCGCTAAATTGGTTGCTGGATAAGCATCAACTGAGTGCGGATCAGATGTTGATGGTTGGGGACTCGAAAAATGACATTCTGGCTGCCAAAAATGCCGGCTGTTACTCGTTTGGTTTAACCTATGGCTACAACCACGGCGAGCCGATTGCTAATGCGCAGCCTGATTTTGTGGCCGATGATATTGGCACGCTACTTGAGGTGGTGCAGATTTCGGCATAAAACCTATTATTCGCACTAGAAAAATACTCGTTAATAAGTACACTGCTAAAACCGCACTCCATCTCAGTGCGGTTTTGTCACTTTGGTTGGTGTCATTTTAAGTATTGTGTAATTTTAATTTCAGCTGCAAGGAAATCAAACCCATGAGCAAACCCATTGTATTGAGTGGTGTTCAACCATCTGGTGAACTAAGTATCGGTAACTATTTGGGTGCTCTGCGTCAATGGCAACAGATGCAAGATGATTATGATTGCCAATATTGTGTGGTTGATCTGCATGCGATTACCGTACGCCAAGATCCACAAGCGCTGTATGAAGCAACACTTGATGCACTGGCCATCTGCTTGGCAGTCGGGGTTGATCCACAAAAGAGCACGCTGTTTGTTCAATCTCATGTGCCGGAGCATGCGCAACTGAGTTGGGTGTTAAACTGTTATACCCAGATGGGTGAACTGAACCGCATGACTCAATTTAAAGATAAATCAGCACGTTATGCCAATGATGTGAATGTTGGTTTGTTTGGTTATCCGGTGTTGATGGCGGCGGACATTCTGCTGTATGGCGCGCACCAAGTGCCAGTCGGCAGTGATCAGAAGCAGCATTTAGAACTGGCGCGAGATATCGCGACCCGTTTCAATAATATTTATGCCCCTGAGCAGCCGATTTTTACTATCCCAGAGCCTTATATCCCAACCGTGAATGCGCGCGTGATGAGCCTGCAAGATGCGACTAAGAAAATGTCGAAATCGGATGATAATCGCAAAAATGTCATCACCTTGCTGGAAGATCCTAAATCGATCATCAAGAAGATCAACAAAGCGCAAACCGATGCCGAAACTCCACCGCGGATCGCCTACGATGTAGAGAATAAAGCCGGAATTGCTAACTTGATGGGGCTATATTCTGCTGCTACCGGGCAAACTTTTGCGCAAATTGAAGCGCAATACGCTGGGGTGGAGATGTATGGCCCATTTAAGAAAGACGTTGGTGAAGCGCTGGTGGCGATGCTGGAGCCGATTCAGGCGCAATACCAGCGGATTCGCAGTGATCGTGCCTATCTTAACAGCGTGATGCGTGATGGTGCAGAGAAAGCCTCAGCCAAGGCGCAGCAAACGCTACAACAAGTCTATGCGGCAGTCGGATTTGTGGCACGCCCATAAACGTTAATCATGGGCTGAGTGCGCCATGGTCAAATCATTTTGCTTGCGTGATTGAGCTATATCCACTGCGGTATTGCTTGGATCGGTGGAAAAATAAAGGCTAGCTTGCGCTAGCCTTATTTATTATGGGTATTATGGGTTCTGTACTCGATTTACTGTGCGTCGCGCTGTACGCTGCCCCACAGATCATATTCATCGGCGTGTTCGATCAGCACATTGACTTGCTCACCCGGTTTTAGCTTGGTTTCCCCATTGAGATAGACTAAGCCATCAATTTCAGGAGCATCGGCGTAGGTACGGCCAATCGCGCCTTCTTCATCGACTTCATCAATCAGCACTTGCATGGTGCTGCCAATCCGCTTTTGCAGTTTGGCGGCGCTGATCGCTTGTTGCACCAGCATAAAGCGCTCGAATCGATCTTGTTTCACTTCTTCCGGGATCTGATCTGCAATCTCATTGGCCGTAGCCCCTTCGACGGGGGAATACTTAAAGCAGCCAACGCGATCGAGTTGGGCTTGTTGCAGCCAATCCAGCAGGATCTGGAAATCTTCTTCCGTTTCGCCTGGGAAGCCGACGATAAAGGTCGAGCGGATCACCAGCTCTGGGCAGATCTCACGCCATCTTTTAATTTGTTCTAAGGTGCGTTCCGCTTGTCCTGGGCGCTTCATCATTTTCAGCACTCGTGGACTGGCGTGTTGGAACGGAATATCTAGGTAAGGCAGTACCTTGCCTTGCGCCATCAAATGGATCAACTCATCGACATGCGGGTAAGGGTAGACATAGTGCAAACGTACCCAAATGCCCATTTTGCCGAGCTCTTCACTCAGTGCTTTGATATTGTGGCGCACTGGTGAACCGTTGGCAAAACCGAGGCTGTGCTTGGTATCCACCCCGTAAGCGCTGGTATCTTGGCTGATCACCAGTAGCTCTTTTACCCCAGCGTTTTTCAGGCGTTCCGCTTCGCTAAGAATATCGCCCACTGGACGGCTGACTAAGTCACCGCGCATCGAGGGAATAATGCAGAAAGTACAGCGGTGATTACATCCTTCGGAAATTTTTAGGTAAGCGTAATGCTTGGGGGTCAGTTTTACCCCGTGATCCGGCACTAAGCTAGTAAATGGATTATGGGCTGGTTTGGGTGCAAATTGGTGTACATGTTCCAATACGTTTTGATAAGCGTGTGGACCGGTGATGCCTAATACATTGGGATGCACTTGGCGAATTTCATCTTCGCGCGCGCCAAGGCAGCCGGTGACAATCACTTTGCCATTTTCTTTGAGCGCTTCACCAATCGTATCCAGCGATTCTTGTACCGCACTATCGATAAAGCCACAGGTGTTGACAATCACTACGTCGGCATCGTGATAACTATTGACGATGTCATACCCCTCGGTACGCAGTTGGGTCAAAATACGTTCTGAATCGACCAAGTTTTTCGGGCAACCTAACGAAACAAAACCAATTTTATTGCCTGTGGTTTGGCCGCTTTGGCTCTGTTGTGCGAGGGTTTTTTTCGCCGTTTCCAAGGTTGTCGTTTGGTTGGGCGTAAAAGTCTGAACTGTCATTGCTCTGTGTGCTACCTGATAATTATCGGATCACCGCTCAGATCACCAAGGTGTGGTGGCAATCGGTACGGGTATAAAAGTCGGCGAATTATAACTGAGCCGAGGAAATTGGGTAGAGCTGAGCGTGCCAAATTGCGCAAAAAAGCACCCACCAAGTGCGGCTTAAGTCGGCATGTTTGGCTTAAACCTTGCCTTTCAAAGCCAGTGTTGCACAATAGCGCGCACGATTTTCATCGCTCAAGGAGGTATGCATGCTGCTGATGATCGATAACTACGATTCGTTTACCTACAACCTGTATCAATACTTCTGTGAGTTAGGGGCCAAGGTTAAGGTGGTGCGCAATGATCAGATTGATCTCGATGGTATTGAGGCTTTAGCGCCGAGCCATTTGGTGATCTCTCCCGGGCCTTGTACCCCAAATGAGGCGGGCATTTCGCTGGCGGCGATTGAGCATTTTGCTGGCCAGCTACCGATCTTAGGTGTCTGTTTGGGGCACCAAGCGATGGCGCAAGCGTTTGGTGGTCAAGTGGTGCGCGCACGTCAGGTGATGCACGGTAAAACCTCGCTGATCCGCCATAGCGGACAAGGCTTATTTGCTGGACTGAATAATCCACTGACCGTGACTCGCTATCACTCATTGGTGGTGAAAAATGAGACGCTACCGGAGTGCTTTGAGCTAACCGCATGGACAGAGCTCAGTGATGGTCGTGTTGATGAAATCATGGGCTTTCAACATAAAAGCCTAGCACTAGAAGCAGTGCAGTTTCATCCTGAGTCGATTAAAACCGAGCAGGGTCACCAGTTGTTGGCCAATTTCTTACGGCGCGATACCCTTCCTACTTGAGGCTGCAGTGGTGTTGGCTACGTTCCTTCACCCCAATCACATAGTTTACCTATGCTCATGGGGACTCACTCACTTGCCGCCTACCTGCAACTCCAAGTTGTTTGGGTATAGTGCTTCGTTTTCTGAGCTATTTTTAATTTTTCATAAAAAAAAGCTTCATAAAAAAACGTTTTTATTGCATAAGTAATCATTAGTGGCGCAGTGTTGCAAGGGAGTGGTTAATGATGATGGAAGCGAGTGTCGATCGGAGTTGGTTTGATGAGGTAATGGTACCTTGCTATAACCCGATGGAGTTTATCCCAGTCAAAGGTCGTGGCGCACGAGTTTGGGATCAAAGCGGAGCGGAGTATATCGATTTCGCTGGTGGGATTGCGGTGAGTTGCTTGGGGCATTGCCACCCAGTGATGGTTGAAGCCTTAACCCATCAAGCCAATCAGCTATGGCATTTGAGTAATATCATGACCAATGAGCCAGCGCTGCGTTTAGCCAAAAAACTCACTCAAGTCAGTTTTGCTGAAAAGGTCTTTTTTGCCAACTCGGGTGCGGAAGCTAACGAAGCGGCTCTGAAACTGGCACGTCGTTATGCGGCGGATGTGTATGGCGCTGAAAAATCGGAAATCATTGCTTTTAATCAAGGGTTTCATGGCCGCACTTTGTTTACCGTTTCGGTCGGTGGTCAAGCGGCCTATTCGGATGGTTTTGGGCCTAAACCGGGCGATATTGTGCATCTGCCTTATAATGATCTGGCGGCGTTACAAGCACAAATTTCTGATCGCACTTGCGCGGTGATAATGGAACCGCTGCAGGGCGAAGGCGGGATTATTGCGCCCAGCGGCGAATTTGTGCAAGCGGTACGCGAATTGTGTGACAAACACCATGCGCTACTGATTTTTGATGAAGTGCAAACTGGCAATGGTCGTACCGGTGATTTTTATGCCTACCAAGGGTTAGGGATCACGCCGGATATTCTTAGTACCGCCAAGTCGCTCGGGGGTGGTTTCCCGATTGGTGCGATTTTGACCACCGCGAAACTTGCGCAACATATGCAGGTTGGCGTGCATGGTTCGACTTACGGTGGCAATCCATTAGCGTGCGCGGTGGCGGAAGCGGTGGTCGATTTTGTGTCTCAGCCGGATATTTTGGCTGGGGTTCGGCAGCGTGAGCTGTGGATGCGTGCGGAGTTGGCAAAAATTAATCAAAAATATCACCTGTTCCAAGAAGTGCGCGGCAAAGGCTTATTGCTGGGGGCGGTGTTGAATGAACAGTGGCAGGGCCGTGCACGGGATATTTTGCAGGCTGCCGGTCAGCAAGGGTTGCTGGTCTTGGTGGCGGGAGCGAGTGTGGTGCGTTTTACTCCGTCATTGATCATTAGCCAGCAAGAGATTGCCGAGGGGATGGCGCGCTTAGATAGCGCTATCGCTACGCTGGTTGGTTAGCCATTCGCTGATACACTAAACTAAAAAAGAGCCACCCAATGCAACGGGTGGCTCTTTTTATCGATCTGGTGATCACGCAACAGTTAGCGAGTACCGTACACCACGATAGTTTTACCGTGAGCAGAGATCAGATTTTGCTCTTCCAGCATCTTGAGGATGCGGCCAACGGTTTCACGTGAACAGCCAACAATTTGACCAATCTCTTGACGGGTGATTTTGATCTGCATGCCATCAGGGTGGGTCATAGCATCAGGTTGACGTGCTAGGTTGAGCAGAGTTTGGGCAATCCGACCGGTGACGTCTAAGAACGCCAAGTCACCCACTTTTTGGCTAGTGACTTGCAGACGGCGAGCCATTTGACCTGAAAGGCGCATCAAAATATCAGGGTTAACCTGAATCAATTGACGGAATTTCTTAAATGAGATTTCAGCCACTTCACAAGGTGTTTTAGCACGAACCCAAGCGGTACGCTCTTGGCCTTCTTCAAAGAGGCCCAGTTCACCGATGAAATCACCTTGGTTTAGGTAAGAGAGGATCATCTCTTTACCTTCTTCATCTTTAATCAGTACCGCGACTGAACCTTTAACGATGTAATACAGCGTTTCCGCTTTCTCACCCGCGTGGATCAGTGTGCTTTTTGATGGGTACTTATGAATGTGACAATGTGAAAGAAACCACTCTAGTGTTGGATCGGTTTGAGGTTTACCTAGAACCATAATTATCTCACTTCCTCTGCAGGGTACGCTTGCCGCTATCCATATTTTAGCGAAGCCTCAATTGGGTTTACTAGAATAAAAGGTGTTACCTAGTGCTGCAAGCTCTCTTATGTTTCGATTGAGAATAGTAGCGTCTTTCCAAAATGATTTCTTGATTTTAATCGTGTCGCTGGCCTGATTTGCTACGCAAAAATGTGCACATGATCACGGTATGAAAAGTAAGCATTCATAACGGGTCGGAGCTAACCAATTTTTCCGGTTTCAATCAGTTGTTGGAGCAGTGGGCGTACAATTAAATCCATCGCAAAACTCATCTTGCCGCCGGGGACAACGATGGTGTTATGGCGTGACATAAATGAGCCATCAATCATCGCCAATAGGTATGGAAAATCGACGTTTTTAATGCCACGGAAGCGGATCACTACAAAGCTCTCATCCAAGGTTGGAATGCCTTTTGCGTTGAGCGGGTTGGAGGTATCGACGGTCGGTACCCGTTGAAAGTTAATATGGGTGCGTGAAAATTGTGGGGTGATGAAGTTGAGGTAGTCATCCATTGAACGGACGATCGAATCCATCACCGCTTCACGCGAATGACCACGATCGCGGGTATCACGCACGTATTTCTGGATCCACTCAAGGTTAACAATCGGCACCATACCAATCAGAAAATCAACGTGCTGTGCAACATCGACTGCGCCATCAACCACGCCACCGTGTAATCCTTCATAAAACAGCACATCTGAGTTTTCTGGCAGCGCTTGCCAAGGGGTAAAGGTGCCTGGGATTTGATGATATGGCACGGCTTCGTCAAACGAATGCAAGTAGCGGCGCACTTGGCCGGTGCCGCTTTTGCCATATTGACAAAAGAACTCTTCTAGCGCTGAGAAGTCGTTGGCTTGCGGACCAAAATAGCTGATATGACGACCTTGTTCGCGGGCTTTGCGGATTTCACTATCCATTTCCGGGCGGGTGAAGCGATGAAAGCTGTCTCCCTCAACCCATGCTGGTTTAATGTTCATTATATTGAACATTTTACGAAACGCTTCTGAGGTGGTGGTAGTGCCGGCACCGGAAGAGCCGGTCACCGCAATGATGGGGTGTTTAGCTGACATGACAAACCTTGTCCTTAAGTCCTTGAATTGGGTGCCCACTTGGCTCCCGTTGCTCAATGACTATAGCACGGTCAAGGTTGTCGTCACTGCTGAGTTAAAATGGTTGGCATTTAATATCGACGCTTTCATGCAATTCGGAATAGACGATTGCCGCTTGCCCAGTTTGTAATTGAACGCGTACTTGCGCTATTTTTTCCTCCAGTGACACTTCTATATCGCCATAATCCGTGCCTTCACGCAGCACAAATTCTCGGATCAAATTGTCGAGTGTCGTTGGCGCAATTTGTTGCCAGGGGATGATCATCAATACCTCTTGATTTGCTAACAGATTTATCAGCTTTTACCGAATAGGTTGCCGAGTGTCTGTGCTATCTCGCTGTCCATCAAGTGGTCCAGCGAGATAACCAGCGTCGGGGTTAGGCGGTTTGTGCGCTAGCGTGCTTTAAGCGTTAAATTGCTGTTCCATCTCTTCTAAGATTTCCTGTTCGCTCATCCAGGCTAGTTCGACTTGCTCTAGCTCGGATTTGGCGGCCGCTTGTTTGGCCAGCACCTCAGTCAGGGTGGCTTTATTTTCGGCTTGGTACAGGGCGCTATCCGCTAACTGGTTTTCCATTTCGCCGACTTGTTGGTTCAGTTGGTCGAGTTTATTTTCCAACTGGGTCAGTTTTTTGCGAATTGGCGCGGTGAGCTTACGAAAATCGGCTTCACGGCGCTTTTGCTCTTTTTTGGCCGCTGCGCTGTTGGTGCTGTTGGTGTTACTGCTAGTTTGGGTTTCTTTGCGTTCGGCTTTTTGCTGATCGGTCAGCCATTTGTAGTAGTCATTCAAGTCACCATCAAATGGCGCAACTTGGTGATCATGCACTAAATAGAGATCATCGGTGGTGGCGCGCAGTAAGTAACGATCGTGGCTGACGATCACCATTGCGCCTTCATAGCTTTGCAACGCTAAAGTCAGCGCCTGACGCATATCCAAATCCAGATGGTTGGTCGGTTCGTCGAGCAGCAGTAGGTTGGGTTTTTGCCATACAATCAGCGCCAGCACTAAACGGGCTTTTTCACCGCCAGAGAAAGGCGCAACTTTTTCGAGGGCTTTTTCACCATGAAACCCAAAGCTGCCTAAGTAGTTACGCAATTCCAGCTCGTTTTTATCAGGGGCGATTTGCATCATGTGCTGCAGTGGCGTCTCTTCCGGATGCAGGGTTTCTAACTGATGCTGGGCAAAGTAGCCAATTTTTACCCCTTGCGAGTAGCTGCAGTCACCGGATTGTGGTTTCAGATCCCCAGAGAGCAGTTTGATCAAGGTTGATTTACCGGCTCCGTTACGGCCAAGCAAACCGATGCGGCTGCCGGGCACCAAATTTAAACGGATTTTTTCCAGAATTAAGTTATCGCCGTAGCCCGCCGCCACTTGATCCATCATCAGGATCGGGTTGGGTAGCGCGGCTGGCTCACGAAATTCAAAACTGAACGGGTTATCAAATTGGGCTGGCAGCACGGTTTCCATCCGCTCTAACGCTTTGAGTCGGCTTTGTGCTTGGCGAGCTTTCGACGCTTTATAGCGGAAGCGATCAATATAGCTTTGCATGTGCGCCATCTGTTTTTGCTGCTTTTGATAGGCCGCTTGTTGCTGGAGCATTTTTTGCGCGCGTTGGTGCTCAAAGGATGAGTAGTTACCGGTGTATTCGTTTAAGGTCTGATTCTCAATATGCACAATCCGATTGATGATCGGGTCGAGGAAGTCTCGGTCATGGGAAATCAGGATCAGCGTACCAGGATAGCTTTGTAACCAACGCTCGAGCCACATTACTGCATCCAAATCTAAGTGGTTGGTCGGCTCATCGAGCAGCAGTAAATCTGAGCGGCAAATCAGTGCTTGTGCCAAGTTTAAACGCATTCGCCAACCACCGGAAAATTGGGTCAGATTCCAGCTCATCTGTGGTTGTGAAAAGCCCAAGCCGTCCAGCAGCTCTGAGGCGCGAGCACGAATACTATAACCACCGACCATCTCGATTTTGCCGTGCAGCTCCGCCACTCTCGTGCCGTTATCGGCCATTTCCGCCTCAGCTAATTGACGTTCTAGCTCGCGATATTCGCGATCGCCATCAATCACATACTCCAGTGCGGTGCGATCTAGGGCTGGGGTTTCTTGCGCTACCCAAGCTAATTCCCAGTAGGCGGGCTGGCTGAACGATCCCGCATCAATTGAGAGTTCATCTTTCAGCAATGCAAACAGGGTTGATTTACCACAGCCGTTTTTACCGACTAAACCGACTTTATCGCCGGGATGAATGGTGGCTGAAGCGTGCTCAAGGAGGGGTTTACCGCCGCGCAGTAGCTGAATATCAGAAAAGGTAATCATAAAAAATCGTTTATCGCCGGTTGAATTTGCGCTCGGAATAGTAGGTGGAATAAGGATAAAAGTCGATCATTATACCGATTCGGGTATGATTGCGCCGAGTCAGCATGCCGATCCGTCGATGATGGGAATTTTTAAGCCGGAGTAATTGAGTTTCTGCGTGTGATCTTCATAATATCGACAACTTTCTTCTTTTGGCGGGTATTTGGCCGTCGAGAGACAACCTCCCTGGAGCAGTTATGAAAATTGAAAAAAACACGGTAGCAAGTCTTGCTTACCAATTGACTATCGAAGATGGCGTGGTAGTGGATCAGTCTACGGTTGAAGCACCACTGGATTACCTGCACGGTCACAATAACCTGATTTCAGGTCTTGAGCGTGAGCTAGAAGGCAAAGTGGCGGGCGATAAGTTTACCGTAACGATTGCACCGGAAGATGCGTATGGCGAACACAATGCTGACTTAGTGCAACGTGTTCCTGCGGATGTGTTCCAAGGTGTTGATGAGTTGGAAGTGGGTATGCGTTTCTTGGCCGATACCGATCAAGGCCCGATTCCAGTTGAAATCACCGAAGTTGATGGTGATGAAGTGGTGGTTGATGGTAACCACATGCTGGCTGGTCAATCACTGACTTTCAGTGTTGAAGTTGTCGCGGTACGCGCAGCTACTGAAGAAGAGATGGCACACGGTCATATTCACCAAGAAGGTGGCTGCTGTGGTGGTCATGATCATGACCACGATCATGAAGGCGGTTGCTGTGGTGGCGAAGGCCACGATCACGACCATCACGGTCATGGTAAAAAAGAAGGCTGCTGTGGCGGCGGTAGCTGCGGTTCACACTAAGTGTTAAACAGCCGACTAGCTGATAACAGATTAGTCTAGTCAGGTCTATTGGCAAAGCGCTCACCGCGATCCGGTTAGCGCTTTTTTTGTGGCTGACTTTTTGCTTTTTATCGATAGACTACGCCTTAAGCCCCATACCACCATGATGCGTGGTATACCGTTGGAGAAACTGGTTATGATTCATCCTATTGCGATCGCCATTCATGGTGGTGTTGGCAGCGTGTTATCTGCACAAATCGATGCCCCGTTACGTGCTGAAATTCTCACTACATTAGAGCAAGCTGTGCGTAGCGGACATCAATTGTTAGTGCAAGGCGCTGATGCGTTAGATGCAGTGGTGGCGGCCGTGACGGTATTGGAAGACTCACCACTGTTTAATGCCGCCAAGGGGGCGGCATTGACTGATAATGAGATGGTTGAGATGGATGCCTCAGTGATGCATGGTGCCGAGCGTGCGGTGGGAATGATTGCTAGGGTGCGTCATATTAAAAATCCGATTCAGCTTGCGCGTGATGTGCTGCGTGATAGCCCGCAGGCATTTTTGAGCGGTGAAGGGGCTGAGCAGTTTGCTTTTCAACAAGGGCACCAATATACCGAGCAGGATTATTTCTTCACTGAGCGATGTTATGAGCAACTCCAGAGTCTCAAGCCACAAACGGATTTAGCGCTTTGCGATGCGACTGAACCATTCTCGCCAAGTCAACATCTCATGGCGCAACAATTTGGCTCGGTCGGTGCGGTTGCGCTCGATCAATGGGGGAATTTAGCTGCGGCATCCAGTACTGGCGGCGTTGCTAATCAACCGGTTGGGCGAGTAGGGAGTGCAGTGATGATGGGGGCGGGTACGCTTGCTGAAAATGGTAATGTGGCAATTTCATGTACCGGGACGGATCAATATTTGCTGCGCTATTCGGTGGCCAGTGATATTGCTGCCCGCATGCGTTATCTGCAACAAGATGTGCAGACCGCATGTCAAAGTGTGCTGCAAGGCGAGCTAAAAAGCCTTACTAGCGAAGTGGGTTTAATTGCAATCAATGCCAGTGGCGACGTTCACTTTGCGACGAGCGGTGCTGTAATGTATTGCGCCAGTATTGATCGACATGGGCAATTGAGTGTCAACATTTACGCTGACCAATAATTGCGCGCTAATAACTGAATGGATTTTCAAGACTGTTTTATATGAATTTTTGATGCTTAAAAAATGACTGCAACGATTCACATTCGGTGCTAGAATCCTTTTTTAACTAGCAATCAGACTTGGAAAGATGGGTAATAACGTAGTCGTTCTTGGCACCCAATGGGGTGACGAAGGTAAAGGTAAAATCGTAGACCTTTTAACTGAAGATGCAAAATACGTGGTTCGCTACCAAGGCGGACATAACGCAGGTCACACACTAGTAATCGACGGTGAAAAAACCGTTCTTCACTTGATTCCATCCGGTATTCTTCGCAACAACGTGAAATGCATTATCGGTAACGGTGTGGTTCTGTCACCAGATGCGCTGCTCAAAGAGATGTCTGGTCTCGAAGCGCGTGGTGTACCTGTTCGTGAGCGTCTTTTCATTTCTGAAGCTTGCCCCCTGATCCTGCCATACCACATTGCGCTTGACCAAGCGCGCGAAGTTGCTCGTGGTAAGAAAGCGATTGGTACTACGGGTCGTGGTATCGGTCCGGCGTACGAAGACAAAGTGGCTCGTCGTGGTCTGCGTGTTGGTGACCTATTCGATATGGCTTCTTTTGCTGACAAACTGCAAGAAGTAATGGCATATCATAACTTCCAACTGGAGCATTTCTACAAAGTAGAACCGGTCAGTTACCAAGCGGTACTGGAGCAAGTGCAAGGTTATGCAGAATTGTTGATGTCGATGGTGATTGACGTGACTGACGAACTGGATGCAGCGCGTAAGCGTGGCGATAAGATCATGTTCGAAGGCGCACAAGGCACCCTGCTGGATATCGACCACGGTACTTACCCATATGTCACCTCTTCCAATACCACTGCTGGTGGTGTAGCCGCTGGTTCTGGTTTTGGCCCTCGTCACTTGGGTTATATTTTAGGTATTGCCAAAGCATACTGTACTCGTGTTGGTGCGGGTCCATTCCCAACGGAATTGTTTGACGAAGTGGGCGACCACCTAGGCACTAAAGGCCATGAATTTGGTGCAACCACGGGCCGTAAGCGTCGTTGTGGTTGGTTTGATGCCGTGGCGATGCGCCGTGCAATTCAAATTAACTCAGTAACAGGTTTCTGTCTGACTAAACTTGACGTTCTTGATGGTCTGAAAGAAATCAAGATCTGTACTGGTTATCAAATGCCAGATGGTTCAATTGCGCAAGTTTCACCAATGGCTGCAGATGCATTCGAAGGTGTAACGCCAATTTTTGAAACTATGCCTGGTTGGTCTGAAACGACCTTCGGTGCAAAAACTTTGGCTGAATTGCCACAGACTGCACTGGATTACATCAAGCGCATTGAAGAGCTGACCGGTGTTCCTGTTGACATCATCTCTACTGGTCCAGACCGCAACGAAACTATCATCAAAGTTCACCCATTTAGCGTGTGATCTTGAGAGAAAAAAATCGCAGCCGACTCATTGAGTCGGCTTTTTTTTGCCATACTGTCAGCGGTATGCTGTGCATCGGTGGCAAAAAGTTGCCGCAAAACGGTAAATGGTGCTAAAGCGATCGCATAAAATGCCGATATAGAAAGCAAACCGAGTCCGCGTGCAATGCTGCGCGTAACGATTACCGGTGTTATGTAAGAGTGCGGATATGAAGCTACGAACGCTAGCCGCTTCCTTATTGCTTGCATGGTACTCCTGCTACAATCCTGCTTATGCTGAGGATTTAGGAGAACCAGTGCCTATCTATTCGGAAGCTGAGCTAATCAAACTGATTGAACAAAATAAGCATCTTGAGCGTGTAAAAGCGGATCATTGCCAGATTGTGGAAGATATTGTTGCGCGTGCGACGCGTATCAGTCTGCCTGCTTATGAATTTCTGTATGGCGATATGCTAGCGTGGGGAGTATGTGTCGAGCAGGATGTCGAGCTTGGCCTGTATTATATGGAAAATGCAGCCCATCAAGGGCTACCCGCGGCACTTGAGCAGCTCGGACGTTATTACTCGCGTGGTACGTTAGTCCAGCAAGATAAACAGCGCGCAATTCCTTATCTACGCGAAGCGGCGGCAATGGGTAATCTAAATGCACGTATTCAACTGGCCGAGCTGTTATTGCGTGATTACGGCAGCCCGCGAGATTACGAAGATGCGTATCGTTGGCTGTATAACTCGGTAACTGCGGATCAGCGTACTCACCACCGGATCGCGCTACTACGCCAAGGTTTAGAGCGGCGTATGCCGGAAAATATCATCGCGCGCGCTAAGCGCAGAGAAACATTTTGGTGATATCCCCTTGCTACTTGAAGCGGCAGCGGTGTTGGCTAGGTTGGCTCACTTCAATCACATAGCTTGCCTATGCTCATGGGGATTCACTCACTTGCCGCCTACCTGCAACTCCAAGCTGTTTGGGTGTAATGCATATCACGGATTGGTCAGTCAGCAATATCGTTGATTTAGCCGATTAAGCTCTCGCTGTCGTCAAGCGGCATTCACCTATTTTACTATCCATCAGCCTCACTTGGCTGATTGGCTCGAACCAGATCATAAATCTTGCTGATTCATCATTTAAATTTGATATAGATCACATTAAATAGCATGATGAGTCAGTTCTGTGCGTTGTCGTTAGTTGTTCATTGTGACAAAGCATTAGGATATAACCTATACCCCTCGATAAGCAGGTCTGCCTATGTCTGACACCACACACCTTGATCCATTTGCGGATCGAGAAGCCGACAACTATGACAATCCAATTCCAAGTCGTGAGTTCATTCTGGAATTTTTAACCCAAGCTAATGTTCCGATGAATCGCAACGATCTGTTCGAAGCGCTAAAACTGGCCGGCGAAGAACAGTACGAAGGGTTGCGCCGTCGCTTGCGAGCCATGGAACGTGATGGTCAACTGGTATTTACTCGTCGTCAATGTTACGCCTTGCCTGAAAAATTAGAGATGGTGAAAGGTTACGTCATTGGCCACAAAGATGGGCATGGCTGGGTACGCCCAGAAGGAAGCCTTAATAAAGAGGGTGATATTTTACTCCCACATCACCAGATGCGTTCGCTGATCCATGGTGATTTTGTGTTGGTGCAGCCAAGTGGTACCGATAAGCGAGGCCGTAAAGAGGGGCGCTTGGTGCGCATTTTGGAACCGCGTAATGACCAAATTGTTGGGCGTTTCTTTTTTGAACACGGTTACTCCTATGTGGTGCCGGATGACTCGCGGATCCATCATGATATTTTGATCCCTGACGAATTACGTGTCGGTGCGCGGATGGGTAACGTAGTGGTGATTGAGATCACTGATCGCGGTACTCGCAATCGCGGCATGATGGGTAAAGTGGTCGAAGTGCTCGGTGAAAATATGGCGCCGGGGATGGAAATTCAGATTGCGATCCGTACCCACCAAATTCCCCATGAGTGGCCAGCCGAAGTTGAACAGCAAGTCGCAGGGCTGGCAGAAGAGGTACCGGAGCAAGCTAAACAAGGCCGCGTTGATCTGCGCGCTTTACCGCTGGTCACCATTGATGGTGAAGATGCGCGAGACTTCGATGATGCGGTCTATTGTGAAGCGAAAAAAGGTGGCGGCTGGCGCCTATGGGTGGCGATTGCCGATGTAAGTTATTACGTGCGCCCAGATAGCGCACTGGATAAAGAGGCGATTAATCGCGGTAACTCAGTCTACTTCCCATCACAAGTGGTTCCTATGCTACCGGAAGTGTTGTCCAATGGTCTTTGTTCGCTCAACCCACAAGTCGATCGCTTGTGTATGGTGTGTGAAATGACCATCTCCGAGACAGGTAAACTGTCTGGTTACAAGCACTATGAAGCGGTGATGAATTCGCACGCGCGTTTGACTTACACTAAAGTGCACCAAATCCTCGAAGGCGATGAAGAGCTGCGTGAGCGCTATCAAGAACTAGTGCCTCATCTGCAAGAGTTGCACAAAATGTATCAAGTACTCAAAGGCGCACGTGATGAGCGCGGTGCGATTGAGTTTGAAACGGTGGAAACCAAATTCATCTTTAATCCACAGCGTAAAATTGACAGCATCGAACCTGTGGTGCGTAACGATGCCCATAAGCTGATTGAAGAGTGCATGATCTTAGCTAATATCGCATCAGCTTCGTTGGTGGAGAAAGCCAAAGAGGCAGCGCTGTATCGTATCCATGAGCCGCCAGGTGAAGAGCGTTTAACTGGATTCAGAAGTTTCTTAGGTGAATTAGGCCTTGATCTAGCCGGGGGATTAGAGCCCGCGCCGACCGATTACGCGAATTTGATGAAGCAAATCGGCGAGCGACCAGATAAAGAACTGATCCAAACCATGCTACTGCGTTCGATGAAGCAAGCGGTATATAACGGTGCTAATGCTGGTCACTTTGGTTTGGCTTTAAAACGTTACGCACACTTTACCTCACCGATTCGTCGTTACCCAGACTTACTGCTGCATCGTGCAATCAAGTATTTGATCGCCAAACAAGAAGGACGTAATCAAGATCGTTGGACCCCAACCGGCGGCTATCATTATTCATTTGATGATATGCATTTTTATGGTGAGCAGTGTTCGATGACTGAGCGGCGTGCTGATGATGCGACTCGTGAAGTCGCTGATTGGCTCAAATGTGAATATATGCAAGACCATGTGGGTGAAGAGCTCGATGGTGTCGTTGCCAACGTGACCAGTTTTGGTTTCTTTGTACGCTTGAGCGATCTGCATATTGACGGCTTAGTACATATTTCGACGTTAGCTAACGATTACTACCACTATGATCCGATCGGTCAACGTTTAGTTGGGGAAAGTTTTGGTGCTATTTATCGGCTCGGTGATGCCGTGAAAGTGAAAGTATTGGCCGTCAACCTTGATGATCGTCAAATAGACTTTGAATTGGTCGAAACAAGTCGTAAGCTACGCGGCCAAGGTAAAACCGCCAAAAAGCGTGCCGAAGAGGCAAGGGCCAAAGCTCAGGGTAAAAAGCAAGCCGCGAGCAAAGGCGGTCGGGCTAAAGCGCCAGTAAAATCAGCGGCACAACCTAAGATAGAAGCAACACGCCATCCAGATGGCCCCGCGGCTACCAAAGCAAAAAAAACCAAAGCGCCGAAAAAACGTAAAAACCAAGCGGGTAAGAAAACCAGCAAGGCACGAGAAAAAACCAAATAGGTAGAACATGAGTAACGAATTGATTTACGGCATCCATGCGGTGAATGCAGTATTACAACGCGATCCAATGCGCTTTGTCGAAGTGTATGTACTAAAAGGCCGTCAGGATGATCGCTTGCTACCAGTGCTCAATGAATTGACGCGTCTTGGGATCTCGATTCAAGAGATGAGTCGTAAGGCACTGGATGACAAAGCGGAAGGTGCCAATCACCAAGGCTTGATTGCCCGGGTGAAAGCCATGCGGCAACTCAATGAAAATGATCTGGATGATATCCTCGCCCAACATCAACAGCCATTACTGTTAGTGCTTGATGGCGTGACCGATCCACATAACCTTGGGGCTTGCTTGCGGAATGCTGATGCGGCAGGTGTCGCCGCAGTGATTGTGCCCAAGGATAAATCCGCGCCACTGACCGCGACGGTCAGCAAGGTCGCTTGTGGTGCCGCAGAAACCGTACCATTGGTTCGAGTGACTAACTTGGCACGTACCATGCGCGCTCTGCAGGAAAAAGGGGTGTGGTTTGTTGGTACGGCGGGGGAAGCCACTCATGATATCTACCAAAGTAAATTGAGTGGGCCACTAGCCATCGTGATGGGAGCCGAAGGGGATGGCATGCGCCGTCTCACTCGTGAGACGTGCGATGATCTGATCAAAATCCCGATGGCGGGTAGTGTTTCAAGCCTCAATGTCTCGGTGGCGTGTGGTGTCTGCCTGTTTGAAGCTGTGCGTCAACGCATGGCCAATCAATAAGTTTCCAAACCAATACAATATCACGGGTATGCAAGTGCCCGTGAATGATTGGCCTATTTTCCTTTTCTCCGCCGTTTTTCTTTGTCTTCAACCTGCCACAATTTAATTCCGATTATTTTTCAAACATCCCTTGCAACTCAAACTGTGATCGGTATAATTCCCCGCACTGGTTTAGCCAGTTGTGAACCAATGAGCAGCGAGGAGCTAGCCTGTCGTATTGATAGGTACGGTAATGTATACTCAGCTTATGTTCGCAGTTAATTCGATTAGCTTATTTATTTAAGCCATTCACATTAGCTGACAATGTGCCCAATTGTGGCACTACGGTTTCACATAAATCAATCGGCATTCTCTCGTCCTGACGAGTTTGAGTGGCGATATTGTTTGTGTAATTTTTTTATAATTGGAGCTCTGTCTCATGCAGAACCAACGTATCCGTATCCGCCTAAAAGCTTTCGATTACAAACTGATCGATGCTTCTACTGCGGAAATCGTAGAAACAGCTAAACGTACCGGCGCACAGGTTCGTGGTCCAATCCCACTGCCTACTCGTAAAGAGCGTTTCACTGTTCTGATCTCTCCACACGTAAACAAAGATGCACGTGACCAGTACGAAATTCGTACTCACAAGCGTCTGATCGACATCGTAGAACCAACTGACAAGACTGTAGATGCTCTGATGCGTCTTGATCTTGCTGCTGGTGTTGATGTTCAAATCAGCCTAGGTTAAGGGAGATTAGAAGAATGATTGGTCTAGTCGGACGTAAAGTGGGCATGACCCGCGTATTTACTGAAGAAGGCGTTTCTATCCCTGTAACAGTTGTTGAGGTTGAAGCGAACCGTATCACTCAAGTGAAAACACTTGAAACTGATGGTTACGCAGCTATCCAAGTAACTGCGGGTGCTAAGAAAGCTAACCGTGTTACTAAGCCAGAAGCTGGTCACTTCGCGAAAGCGGGTGTAGAAGCTGGTCGCGGTCTTTGGGAATTCCGTTTAGAAAACGGCGAAGAGTTTGCAGTAGGTTCTGAACTGACTGTTGAACTGTTCAACGAAATTAAAAAAGTAGACGTTACCGGTACATCAAAAGGTAAAGGTTTCCAAGGTGCTGTTAAGCGCTGGAATTTCCGTACCCAAGATATGACTCACGGTAACTCATTGTCTCACCGTGCTCCTGGTTCTATCGGTCAATGTCAGACTCCAGGTCGCGTGTTTAAAGGCAAGAAAATGGCAGGTCACATGGGTGCTGAGCGTGTAACGACTCAAAACCTAGAGATCGTACGTGTTGACGCTGAGCGCAATCTGCTCCTGATTAAAGGTGCAGTCCCAGGTGCAACCGGCGCTAACGTGATCGTCAAACCAGCTGTTAAAGCGTAACGTCTAGGAGTAAGTAATGGAATTGATGGTTAAAGGTGCTAACGCACTAACTGTTTCCGAAACTACTTTCGGACGTGAGTTCAATGAAGCTCTTGTACACCAAGTAGTTGTTGCTTATGCAGCAGGTGCTCGTCAAGGTACTCGTGCTCAAAAGACACGTTCAGAAGTTTCTGGCGGTGGCGCTAAGCCATGGCGTCAAAAAGGTACTGGCCGTGCACGTGCTGGTACAATCCGTAGCCCAATCTGGCGTACAGGTGGTGTTACTTTTGCTGCGAAACCACAAGATCACAGCCAAAAAGTAAACAAAAAAATGTACCGTGGTGCTATGAAGAGCATTCTGTCTGAGCTAGTTCGTCAAGAGCGTTTAATCGTTGTTGAAGAGTTCTCAGTTGAAGCTCCAAAGACCAAAGCTCTAGTAGCTAAGCTAAAAGAACTTGAGCTGAACGATGTTCTCATCGTTACTGGCGAAGTAGACGAAAATCTGTTCTTAGCTGCTCGTAACCTGTACAAAGTTGACGTGCGTGATGTAACGGGCATTGACCCAGTTAGCCTGATCGCATTTGACAAGGTTCTAATGACTGCTGCTGCAGTTAAGCAAGTTGAGGAGATGCTGGCATGATCCGTGAAGAGCGTCTACTAAAAGTTCTACGTGCACCGCACATCTCTGAAAAAGCAACCATGTCTGCAGAGAAAGCGAACACTATCGTTTTCAAAGTAGCAAAAGATGCCACTAAGAAAGAGATCAAAGCAGCTGTAGAAAAGCTATTTGAAGTTGAAGTTAAGTCTGTAAATACCCTGATCCTTAAGGGTAAGACCAAGCGTCAAGGTGTACGCCAAGGCCGTCGTTCTGACGTGAAAAAAGCGTACGTGACTTTGAATGAAGGTCAAGATCTTGACTTCGTTGGCGGCGCGGAATAACAGGAGTAGTTGAAAAATGGCTATTGTTAAATGTAAGCCGACTTCGGCTGGTCGTCGTCACGTTGTTAAAGTTGTTAACGCTGACCTGCACAAGGGTAAGCCATACGCACCTCTTCTAGAGAAAAACTCTAAGAACGGTGGTCGTAACAACAACGGTCGTATCACAGTACGTCACATCGGTGGTGGTCACAAGCAACACTATCGTTTGGTTGACTTCAAACGTACTAAAGACGGTATCCCAGCGAAAGTTGAGCGTCTAGAATACGATCCAAACCGTAGCGCAAACATCGCTCTAGTTCTGTACGCAGACGGTGAGCGTCGTTACATCATCGCACCAAAAGGTTTGAAAGCGGGCGACGTTATCCAATCTGGCCCTGATGCGCCGATTAAAGCGGGTAACGCAATGCCAATGCGCAACATCCCTGTTGGTTCAACTATCCATAACGTTGAATTAACTCCTGGGAAAGGTGCACAGCTGGCTCGTTCTGCAGGTGCGTACGCGCAACTGGTAGCTCGTGACGGTTCATATGTAACTATCCGTCTACGTTCTGGCGAAATGCGTAAAGTGTTGTCTGAAGGTCGTGCAACGATCGGTGAAGTAGGCAACTCTGAGCACATGCTGCGTGAACTGGGTAAAGCTGGTGCTGCGCGCTGGCGTGGTATTCGTCCAACCGTTCGCGGTGTGGTAATGAACCCGGTTGACCACCCACACGGTGGTGGTGAAGGTCGTACTTCTGGTGGTCGTCACCCTGTATCTCCTTGGGGCGTACCAACTAAAGGCTACAAGACACGTAGTAACAAACGCACTGACAAGTACATCGTACGTCGTCGTAATAAGTAATCTATTTAAGAGGATAAGCCATGCCACGTTCTCTCAAGAAAGGTCCATTTATTGACCTACACTTGCTGAAGAAGGTAGAGAAAGCGGTGGAAAGCGGAGACAAAAAGCCTATTAAGACTTGGTCCCGTCGTTCAATGATCATTCCAACAATGATCGGTTTGACCATCGCTGTCCATAATGGTCGTCAACACGTTCCAGTTTTCGTAACTGACGAAATGATCGGTCACAAATTGGGCGAATTTGCACCTACTCGTACTTACCGCGGTCATGCTGCGGATAAGAAAGCTAAGAAGAAATAAGGGGTAAATGATGGAAGCTATCGCTAAACATAACTTTGCTCGTATTTCTCCTCAGAAAGCTCGCTTAGTTGCAGACCAAATCCGCGGTAAATCTGTGGATCAAGCACTAGAACTTCTGACTTTCAGCAACAAAAAAGCGGCTGAACTGATTAAGAAAGTTCTGGTATCTGCAATCGCGAACGCAGAGCACAACGAAGGTGCAGACATCGACGATCTACGTGTCGCTAAAATCTTCGTAGATGAGGGCCCAGTCATGAAGCGTATTATGCCTCGTGCTAAAGGCCGTGCGGATCGTATCTTGAAGCGTTCAAGCCACATTACTGTGGTTGTCGCAGATCGCTAAGAGACTAGGAGAGTAAGCAATGGGTCAGAAAGTACATCCAAATGGTATTCGTCTAGGCATCGTTAAGCCTTGGAATGCTACATGGTTTGCTAACACCAAAGATTTCGCTGACAACCTAGACGGCGACTTCAAGGTACGTCAATACCTGTCTAAGGAATTGGCAAACGCGTCTCTGTCACGCATCGTTATCGAACGTCCAGCGAAGAGCATCCGTGTGACTATTCACACTGCTCGTCCAGGTGTTGTTATCGGTAAAAAAGGCGAAGACGTTGAAAAACTGCGTGCAGCAGTAGCAAAAATTGCTGGCGTACCAGCGCAAATCAATATCGCTGAAGTACGTAAGCCAGAGCTGGATGGTCAGCTTGTGGCTGATAGCATCGCGTCTCAACTAGAGCGTCGCGTAATGTTCCGTCGTGCGATGAAGCGCGCGGTACAAAACGCAATGCGTCTAGGCGCTAAAGGTATCAAAGTGGAAGTAAGTGGCCGTTTAGGCGGCGCTGAAATTGCTCGTTCAGAGTGGTATCGTGAAGGTCGCGTACCTCTACACACTCTACGTGCTGACATTGATTACGCAACTTCTTCGGCTCACACCACCTACGGTGTAATCGGCGTGAAAGTCTGGATCTTCAAAGGTGAAATCCTAGGCGGAATGCCAGCAGCAACTGAAGCTGCAGAGCCAAAGGCTGACAAGCCTAAGAAGCAGCGTAAAGGCCGTAAGTAAGGAGTCGACAGATGCTACAACCTAAACGTACTAAGTTCCGTAAGGTTCAGACTGGTCGTAACCGTGGTCTAGCGAAAGGCACTGAAGTCAGCTTCGGTAGCTTTGGTCTTAAAGCTATTGGCCGTGGTCGTCTGACTGCTCGTCAAATCGAAGCGGCACGTCGTGCTATGACGCGTCATATCAAGCGTCAAGGTAAAATCTGGATCCGTGTGTTCCCAGACAAACCAATCACAGAAAAACCACTAGAAGTTCGTCAAGGTAAGGGTAAAGGTAACGTTGAGTACTGGGTAGCCCAAATCCAACCTGGTAAGGTTATGTACGAAGTTGATGGTGTACCTGAAGAATTGGCGCGTGAAGCGTTCCGCCTAGCGGCTCGTAAACTGCCATTCAAGACTACATTTGTAACTAAGCAGGTGATGTGATGAAAGCACAAGATCTACGCGAAAAGAGCGTTGAAGAGCTGAACGCTGAGCTACTGAATTTGCTGAAAGAGCAGTTCAACTTGCGTATGCAAGCTGCGACTGGTCAGCTGCAGCAAACTCATACTCTGAAAGCTGTACGCCGTGATATCGCACGTGTGAAAACTGTTTTGACTGAGAAGGCAGGCGCATAATGAGCGACAAAATTCGTACTCAACTAGGTCGTGTTGTTAGCGACAAGATGGACAAGTCTATCGTTGTTGCTATCGAGCGCATGGTGAAGCACCCGATCTACGGTAAATTCGTTAAGCGCACGACTAAAGTACACGCACATGACGAAAACAACGAGTGTGGCATTGGCGACACCGTTGAAATTCGTGAATGTCGTCCACTGTCTAAGACTAAGTCTTGGACTTTGGTGAAAATTGTAGAAAAAGCGAAGATTTAATCTCTCCTTTTCTCGCAATTCAGGCGGCTCCAATTATTTTTGGGGCCGCTTGTTTTTTGACTACCCAATCAAAAAAAAGGGTGGTACAATTCGCGTCCCTTTAAAGAGGCAGCCCGACCCGAGATGGGTCTAGTTTTTTTAATATTTAGCGGAGCACTAACATGATCCAAATGCAAACTACCCTGGATGCAGCTGATAACTCAGGCGCTCGCAGCGTAATGTGTATTAAGGTTCTGGGTGGCTCTCATCGTCGTTACGCCCACGTTGGCGACATCATCAAAGTTACTGTTAAGGAAGCAATTCCTCGCGGTAAAGTGAAAAAAGGTGATGTATTAAAGGCGGTGGTAGTTCGCACCCGTAAAGGCGTACGTCGTCCAGACGGTTCTGTCATTCGCTTCGACCGTAATGCTTGCGTACTGTTGAACAACAACAGTGAGCAACCAATCGGTACACGTATCTTTGGTCCAGTGACTCGTGAACTTCGTAATGCGAAATTCATGAAGATTGTATCACTGGCTCCAGAAGTTCTGTAAGGAGCGGCAACAATGGCAGCTAAAATCCGTCAAAATGACGAAGTAATCGTTCTTGCTGGTAAAGACAAAGGCAAGAAAGGTAAAGTAACGAAGGTTCTGGCAACTGGTAAAGTTATCGTTGAAGGTATCAATCTAGTTAAGAAACATCAGAAACCTGTTCCTGCAATGGGTGTCCAAGGCGGCATCGTTGAGCAAGAAGCAGCAATCGACGTTTCTAACATTGCGATTTTCAACGCAGCAACTGGTAAAGCAGACCGCATCGGTTTCCGTTTTGAAGATGGCAAGAAAGTTCGTTTCTTCAAGTCTAATAACGAAATCGTTTCTAACTAATTAGAAGTAATTTGGAGTTCTACTATGGCGAAACTGCATGATTACTACAAGTCGTCTGTAGTCGCTGAACTGACCAAACAGTTCAGTTACACAAGCGTCATGCAAGTCCCTAGAATTGAGAAAATCACCCTCAATATGGGCGTTGGTGAAGCAATCAACGATAAGAAACTACTCGAAAATGCAGCGTCTGATATGGCGATCATCTCTGGCCAAAAGCCACTGATCACTAAAGCGCGCAAATCTGTAGCTGGTTTCAAAATCCGTGAAGGCTACCCAATCGGTTGTAAAGTAACCTTGCGTGGCGAACGCATGTGGGATTTCTTAGAGCGTTTGATCTCTATCGCTCTTCCACGTGTACGTGATTTCCGCGGTGTTAACGGCAAGTCTTTTGACGGTCGTGGTAACTACAGCATGGGCGTTCGCGAGCAAATCATCTTTCCGGAAATCGACTACGATAAAGTCGATCGTGTACGCGGTCTTGATATCACTATCACGACTACCGCTGGTACCGATGAGGAAGGCCGTGCTCTGCTGGCTGCCTTTAACTTCCCATTCCGTAAGTAAGGTGAAGGGTTACTGTTATGGCTAAACAATCAATGAAAGCACGTGAAGACAAGCGTGCGAAGCTGGTAGCTCAGTTCGCTGAAAAGCGTTCAGCTCTGAAAGCTATCATCAGCGATGTAAACGCATCTGAAGAAGATCGTTGGAACGCGGTTCTTAAACTGCAATCTCTTCCACGTGATTCAAGTCGTTCTCGTCAGCGTAACCGTTGCAACCAAACTGGTCGCCCACACGGTTTCCTGCGTAAGTTCGGTCTAAGCCGTATTAAAGTTCGTGAAGCTTGCATGAAAGGCGAGATTCCAGGACTTCGTAAGGCTAGCTGGTAATTGCCACTTAATCATTTGGAGTAAAGTTTATGAGCATGCAAGATCCGATTTCGGATATGCTGACCCGCATTCGTAACGGTCAGGCAGCAAACAAAGTTGCTGTAAAAATGCCTTCTTCAAAGCTGAAAGTTGCAATTGCTGCACTTCTGAAAGCAGAAGGTTATATCGCTGATTTCGCTGTTGAAGGCGAAGTAAAAGCTGAGTTGGAAATCACTCTTAAGTATTTCCAAGCAAAACCAGTAATCGAGCAAATCAAACGCGTTTCTCGTCCAGGTCTTCGTGTTTACAAGAAGAAAGACGAGCTGCCATCTGTAATGGGTGGTCTAGGCGTTGCTGTCGTTTCCACTTCCAAGGGTCTGATGTCAGACCGCGCTGCTCGTAAAGCAGGTCTTGGCGGTGAAATCATTTGCTACGTAGCATAATTAAGGAGTAGAACATGTCTCGTGTTGCTAAAGCACCTGTCGCTATTCCAGCTGGCGTAGAGGTGAAACTGAACGGCCAAGAGATCACTATCAAAGGTGCTAAAGGCGAACTTTCTCGCGTTTTCCACAAAGGTGTAGTGATCGCACAAGAAGACAACCAACTGACTTTTGGTCCACGTGAAGGCGTAGCCAATGCATGGGCACAAGCAGGTACTGCACGTGCTCTAGTTAAGAACATGGTTGTTGGTGTTACTGAAGGCTTTACTAAGAAACTCGTACTGAAAGGTGTTGGTTACCGTGCTGCTATGAAAGGCAACGCTGTAGGCCTGACTCTGGGTTTCTCTCACCCTGTTGAGCATGAACTGCCAGCGGGTATTAAAGCTGAATGTCCTAGCCAAACTGAAATTGTACTGACTGGTTGTGATAAGCAAGTAGTTGGTCAAGTTGCGGCTGACATTCGTTCTTACCGCGCGCCTGAGCCATACAAAGGCAAAGGTATTCGTTACGCAGATGAAAATGTGCGTAGTAAAGAAGCTAAGAAGAAGTAAGGTAACACTATGGATAAGAAAGCATCTCGCATCCGTCGTGCTACACGTGCACGTCGTAAGATTGCAGAACTGGGTGCAACTCGCCTAGTAGTACACCGTACTCCTCGTCACGTGTACGCACAAGTGATTGCAGCTAATGGCTCTGAGGTTATCGCCGCCGCTTCTACTGTAGAAAAAGCGATCCGTGAGCAAGTGAAATATACCGGTAACATCGATGCAGCGAAAGCAGTGGGTAAAGCTGTTGCAGAGCGCGCTCTTGAAAAAGGCGTAACTGTAGTTGCGTTCGATCGTTCTGGTTTCCAATACCACGGTCGAGTAGCAGCGCTAGCAGATTCTGCTCGCGAAGCTGGTCTGAAATTCTAAGGTAGGGTTGGAAGATGGCTAAAGAACAACAAGTTCAAGCGAATGATTTGCAAGAAAAATTAATCGCAGTTAACCGTGTTTCTAAAACGGTTAAAGGTGGTCGAATCATGAGCTTTACTGCACTGACTGTAGTTGGTGACGGTAACGGTCGTGTAGGTTTCGGTTACGGTAAAGCCCGTGAAGTACCTGCAGCGATCCAAAAAGCAATGGAAAAAGCACGTCGTAGCATGGTTACGATCGCGCTGAACGAAGGTACTCTTCACCACCCAGTGAAAGGTCGCCACTCGGGCTCTAAAGTTTACATGCAGCCTGCTGCAGAAGGTACTGGTGTAATCGCAGGTGGTGCGATGCGTGCAGTTCTTGAAGTTGCTGGTGTACACAACGTTTTGTCTAAAGCGTACGGTTCTACTAACCCAATCAACATCGTTCGTGCAACGATTGATGCGCTAGTGGACGTGAAGTCACCAGAAATGGTTGCTGCTAAGCGTGGTCTAACTGTTGAATCAATTTCGGAGTAAGAACACATGGCAACTATTAAAGTAACTCAAACTAAAAGCTCAATTGGTCGCCTGCCAAAGCATAAAGCTACACTGCGCGGTTTAGGTCTTCGTAAAATCAACCACACAGTAGAACTTGAAGATACGCCATGTGTTCGTGGCATGATCAACAAGGTTTACTACATGGTTAAAGTTGAGGAGTAATCATAATGCTATTGAATACTCTATCGCCGGCAGCGGGTTCTAAACATGCTCCTAAGCGTTTAGGTCGTGGTGTTGGTTCAGGCCTTGGTAAAACAGGTGGCCGTGGTCACAAAGGTCAAAAGTCACGCTCTGGCGGCAAAGTTCGTCCAGGTTTTGAAGGCGGTCAAATGCCTCTGAAACAGCGTCTACCAAAATTCGGTTTCACTTCTCGTAAGAGCTTTGTGACTGCTGAAGTTCGTCTGTCTGAACTGGCGAAAGTAACTGGTGACGTAGTTGATCTGAACGCTCTGAAAGCAGCAAACCTTGTTACTAAAAACATTGAGTTTGTGAAAGTTGTTCTTTCTGGCGAGATTAACAAAGCAGTGACTGTAAAAGGTCTGCGCGTGACTAAAGGCGCTAAAGCTGCAATCGAAGCTGCAGGCGGTAAAATCGAGGAATAATCTCGAGGATTGAGGTACAGATGGCTAGAAAACCAGGACAAGATTTTCGTAGTGCTCAGAGCGGCTTAAATGAACTAAAGTCGCGCTTATTCTTTGTAATTGGTGCACTTTTAGTATTCCGAGCCGGCTCTTTTGTGCCGATCCCTGGTATTGACGCTGCTGTACTTGCCGAATTGTTCGAACAGCAAAAAGGTACCATCGTTGAAATGTTTAACATGTTCTCCGGTGGTGCCCTTGAGCGTGCATCTATTTTAGCACTGGGCATCATGCCGTATATTTCGGCGTCAATTGTTGTCCAGTTGCTAACAGTAGTTCATCCCGCGTTAGCCGAACTCAAGAAAGAGGGTGAAGCAGGCCGTCGTAAGATCAGCCAATATACGCGTTACGGCACGCTTGTACTTGCAACATTCCAAGCGATTGGTATTGCAACAGGCTTACCAAACATGGTCAACAATCTGGTTGTTATCGACCAAACCATGTTTACCCTGATTGCGACCGTGAGCTTAGTAACCGGTACCATGTTCTTAATGTGGTTAGGTGAACAGATTACAGAGCGCGGAATTGGAAATGGTATTTCGATACTGATTTTTGCAGGTATTGTTGCTGGATTGCCTTCGGCAATCGGTCAAACAATCGAGCAAGCGCGTCAAGGTGAACTGCATGTACTTCTTCTGCTGTTAATTGCAGTGTTAGCTTTTGCTGTGATTTACTTGGTTGTTTTCATGGAGCGTGGTCAACGTCGAATCGTTGTTAACTACGCGAAGCGTCAACAAGGTCGTAAAGTGTTCGCAGCGCAAAGCACTCACCTGCCGTTGAAAATCAACATGGCTGGTGTAATCCCTGCGATCTTTGCGTCAAGCATTATCTTGTTCCCAGGAACATTGGCGCAGTGGTTTGGTCAGAACGGTGAAAGCAGCGCATTCGGTTGGTTAACCGATGTGTCTTTAGCATTGAGCCCAGGCCAGCCTCTGTATGTAATGCTTTATGCAGCGGCGATTATCTTCTTCTGTTTCTTCTATACAGCGTTGGTGTTTAACCCACGTGAAACAGCAGACAACTTGAAGAAGTCTGGTGCATTCGTACCCGGTATCCGCCCAGGTGAACAGACAGCGAAATATATCGATAAAGTGATGACACGTTTAACCCTTGCGGGCGCACTGTATATTACTTTTATCTGTCTGATCCCTGAGTTCATGATGGTTGCGTGGAACGTACGTTTCTACTTTGGCGGCACATCACTACTGATTGTCGTTGTCGTGATCATGGACTTTATGGCACAGGTACAGACCCATTTGATGTCTCATCAGTATGAGTCTGTGTTGAAAAAAGCAAATCTGAAAGGCTATGGCCGTTAATACGGCAGCAGTTCAGATAGATTTACGGAGTTTAGCAATGAAAGTTCGTGCTTCCGTTAAAAAAATCTGCCGTAACTGTAAAATTATCAAGCGTAACGGTGTCGTTCGCGTGATTTGCAGTGAGCCAAAGCACAAGCAGCGCCAAGGCTAATTAGCAGAAATTTTTTACTTGAAAATTAAGGTAGTGTCGAGTATATTCCTCGGCCTACCTTTTGCGTGCAAAAGAAGTAGTATACCGCAACGTATCCTCGACGGGCTTTGTTGCGGGTAATTCTTTGATGAAAGTACTAGGAGTGCATAGTGGCCCGTATAGCAGGCATTAACATTCCTGATCATAAACATGCTGTAATCGCACTAACTGCGATTTACGGGATCGGTAAAACCCGTTCAAAAGCTATTTTAGCTGATTTGGGTATTGCTGAGAGTGTTAAGATCAGTGAACTAACTGAAGAGCAGATCGATCAACTGCGTGATGGTGTAGCTAAGTACACTGTAGAGGGTGATCTACGTCGTGAAGTTTCCATGAACATCAAGCGCCTAATGGATCTTGGTTGTTACCGTGGTCTTCGTCATCGTCGCAGTCTACCACTACGTGGACAGCGTACTAAAACCAACGCTCGCACCCGTAAGGGTCCGCGTAAGCCGATCAAGAAATAATCGGGAAGGGTAGAGTACAATGGCTAAACAACCAACTCGCGCACGTAAGCGTGTACGCAAGCAAGTTGCTGATGGCGTAGCGCATATCCACGCATCTTTCAACAACACAATCGTTACCATTACAGACCGTCAAGGCAATGCTCTTGCTTGGGCTACTGCTGGTGGTTCTGGTTTCCGCGGTTCTCGTAAGTCTACTCCGTTCGCTGCACAAGTTGCTGCTGAGCGTTGTGCTGAAATGGCTAAAGAATACGGCCTAAAGAACCTAGAGGTTATGGTTAAGGGTCCTGGTCCAGGTCGTGAATCTACTGTTCGCGCTCTGAATGCAGCTGGTTTCCGTATCACGAACATCGTTGATGCTACACCAATCCCTCATAACGGTTGTCGTCCACCGAAGAAACGTCGCGTTTAACGTTTCTAGGAAGATTGGAGAAAGATCATGGCAAGATATTTGGGTCCTAAGCTGAAGCTTAGCCGCCGCGAAGGTACTGACTTATTCCTTAAGTCAGGCGTTCGTGCGATTGATACCAAGTGTAAAATTGATAACGCACCAGGCGTACACGGCGCTCGTCGCGGTCGTCTGTCTGAGTATGGCGTTCAGCTTCGTGAGAAGCAAAAAGTTCGTCGTATTTATGGCGTTTTAGAAAAACAATTCCGTAACTACTACAAAGAAGCTGCGCGCCTGAAAGGCAACACAGGTGAAAACCTGCTTCAGCTTCTGGAAGGTCGTCTGGATAACGTAGTTTACCGTATGGGTTTCGGTGCGACTCGCGCTGAATCACGTCAGCTGGTTAGCCACAAAGCTATCCTAGTGAACGGTAAAGTAGTAAACGTTCCTTCTTTCAATGTTGCGGCAAACGACGTTGTTGCAGTTCGTGAGAAAGCGAAAAAGCAATCTCGCATTAAAGCAGCTCTAGAAGTTGCTGAACAACGCGAAAAACCAACTTGGATTGAAGTCGATGTAAACACGATGGAAGGTACTTTCAAGCGTCTGCCTGAGCGTTCCGATCTGTCGGCTGACATCAACGAACAATTGATCGTCGAGCTTTACTCTAAGTAAGGTTTAAACTAAAGAGAGGACACAATGCAGGGTTCTGTAACAGAATTTCTTAAGCCACGTCTTGTTGATATCGAACAAATTAACACGACACACGCAAAAGTAACTCTTGAGCCGTTAGAGCGTGGTTTCGGTCACACTCTGGGTAATGCACTTCGCCGTATTCTTTTATCTTCAATGCCAGGTTGTGCTGCTACTGAAGTAGAGATTGAAGGCGTTCTTCACGAGTACAGCACCAAAGAAGGTGTTCAGGAAGATATCCTTGAGATTCTCTTGAACCTGAAAGGTCTGGCTGTTCGCGTTGCCGAAGGCAAAGACGAAGTGTTCATTACACTGAACAAATCAGGCTCGGGCCCTGTGGTTGCAGGTGACATCACCCATGATGGTGATGTAGAGATCGTAAACCCTGAACACGTTATTTGTCATCTAACTGCTGACAATGCTGCGATCGCTATGCGTATCAAAGTAGAACGTGGTCGTGGTTATGTTCCAGCTTCTGCCCGTATCCATACCGAAGAAGACGAGCGTCCAATTGGTCGTCTGCTTGTTGATGCCACTTTCAGCCCAGTAGACAAAATTGCCTACTCAGTTGAAGCGGCTCGTGTTGAGCAGCGTACTGACTTGGATAAACTCGTTATCGATATGGAAACGAATGGTACTCTTGAGCCTGAGGAAGCAATCCGTCGTGCAGCAACTATTCTTGCTGAGCAATTGGATGCGTTCGTAGATCTTCGTGATGTACGTGTACCTGAGGAGAAGGAAGAGAAGCCAGAATTCGATCCGATCCTACTGCGTCCTGTAGACGATCTTGAACTAACAGTTCGCTCTGCTAACTGTTTGAAAGCAGAAGCGATTCACTACATCGGTGATCTGGTACAGCGCACTGAGGTTGAGCTTCTTAAAACGCCAAACCTCGGTAAGAAGTCTCTTACAGAGATTAAAGACGTGCTTGCATCACGTGGTCTGTCTCTGGGCATGCGTCTAGAAAACTGGCCGCCAGCGTCAATCGCTGAAGATTAATCGATAATAGTTAGAAGGATTAGGTCATGCGCCATCGTAAGAGTGGTCGTCAACTCAACCGCAACAGCAGTCATCGCAAAGCGATGTTCAGCAACATGGCTAGCTCTCTAGTACGTCATGAAGTTATCAAGACTACTTTGCCAAAAGCGAAAGAGCTGCGTCGCGTCGTTGAGCCTTTGATTACACTAGCTAAGACTGACAGCGTTGCTAACCGTCGTCTAGCATTTGCTCGCACTCGTGATAACGAAGTGGTAGCAAAACTGTTTAACGAATTAGGTCCACGTTTCGCTGCACGTCAAGGCGGCTACACTCGTATTCTGAAGTGTGGTTTCCGTGCAGGTGACAAAGCTCCAATGGCATACATTGAGCTGGTTGATCGCCCAGAAGCTGCTGTTGAAGCTGCTGCTGAGTAATCAATTCGTCATGCAATAAAAGAGCCGGGCTAGCCCGGCTTTTTTTATGGCTGTTTTTTTTGCTGTATTTGGCTTGTAAACGGAGTGCGATGTGATTGGCACACTATGTTACAGGCACTCTATCGCGATAGGTTTGCTGGATATTGTGGCTACCGTTCGCCTAGCGACTCTTCTTGGTTGTGGCTGGTGTTTTATTAGCGCCACTACTGGCAAAATCTAGACTCACAGTCCCGCGACACTGACCACTCGCCTAATCCGATTCAAGCGCGACCTATTGGTGTCACTGTCATCGTCATCAACGCCATTATTGAGTCTATAAAAAAGAGCGACCCTTAGGATCGCTCTTTATCGTTGTTGGTCAGCACAAAGACAATATTACAGAATATCTAACAGCTCTACTTCGAAAACCAGTGCTGCAAATGGTGGAATAGCGGCACCTGCGCCACGCTCACCATAAGCCAGGTCTTGTGGAATGTAGAGTTTCCATTTTGAACCGACCGGCATCAGTTGCAATGCTTCAACCCAACCACGGATCACGCCAGTCACTGGGAATTCAGCAGGTTGACCACGAGAGACAGAGCTGTCGAACACAGTACCATCGACCAGTTGGCCATGGTAGTGAACACGAACTGATTTGTCGGCAGTTGGGATAGCACCGTTGCCTTCGACCAATACTTCGTATTGCAGGCCAGACTCAAGAACCGTGACTTCTGAACGCAGCGCGTTATCTTGCAGGAACGCTTCGCCTTCTGCAGCCGCGACTTTAGCAGCCTCTTGGTGTGCTTGTTCTGCACGCATATGCATGGTTTGTAGGGCTTGGTTGATTTCATCTACTGAAATTGCAGGTTGTTCGCCAACCAGTGCGGTTGCGATACCAGCGGCAATCGCTGCCACATTCAGACCTTCTAAGCCGCTACCCGCCAGTTGTTGACCCATTTGCAGGCCAATGCCATAACTGGCTTTTTGTTCTACGGTTTCAAATGTTACTTCAGACATAAAAGTCACTCTTGGTCGTTCAATAAAGGCGACAGAATAACAGGTTAGGCTGAGTGATGAAACGGTTATCCCATGTGGGGGTGCTATGCCAAGTAAGTGGGTTATGGTCCTGCATCGCGGCATTGGCTTGTGACTTAGCGCAGAAAGTTCAGCAAAAAATTTCAAGTTTGTGTCAAGCTTTGGCTTTCATGCGACTCGACTCTATACTCTAACCTTATGAATTTTTATACTGTAGGCTAGTAATTAAAGGATTTGAACATGAATCGCCGCCACAAGAAGCCGCCGCAAACTGATTATCTGGCCTTGGTACAAAATTTTTGGCAACGACTGGATTGGCCGCGCTATCGTCAGCGGTTGCAAGAGTTATGGCTCGCACTGCCGCTGCGGCATCGGCGAAGTTTGATGGTGCTGATTCCCGTTGTGCTCGGCTTGATGGTGATCCCATTGCCGGAGAAGTCAACCGCACTCAACGCAGCGCCTGCGGCTGCGCAGCGGATTGAAGTCGGGATCAATACTCAGAGTTTGAGTGAACAAGGTTCTCCAACGCCGAGTGAGCTCAAATCATCGGCGTGGCAAGAGTACGTGGTTCGCCAAGGTGATACTTTATCGCAAGTGTTTCGGATTAATCAGCTGCCATTAAGTGATATTAATGGTTTGGTCAAGGTTGAAGGTGCCGACAAGCCGCTTAGCCAAATTCAAGCAGGTCAACTGCTCCGTTTTAAATTGGCGGAAAATGGTCAGTTGGATATTTTGCAACTGGAGCGCAATAGCCAATCAGTGATGTTCTTTCGCCTCTCTGATGGCGGTTTTGGGCGCAGCAAATAAGATGACTGCGCAGTTTAGTCTGCGCAGCGCTCAGATCCGTCCCTAATCATATCGATGTGCCAAATCCCATCCTCGAGATAGGGCTCGGAGGTGGCGCTAAAGCCATAGCGAGCATAAAACTCACCAAGATACTGTTGCGCGCCAATTTCGATGGTTTGTTGTGGCCATAAACGTTGGCACTGCTCAAGTACGGTCTGCAATAATTGATGTCCAAGCCCATTGCCCCGCGCGCTGGCCTTGGTCGCCACTCGGCCAAAGCTGACATTCGAGTAACTTACCCCAGGCGGCAGTAAACGTGCGCAAGCCACTAATTGTGATCCTTGATAGCCAAGCAAATGTTGCACGCCGCTGAGGCGATCCTTGTCATCCAATTCGGGATAAGCACAGCACTGCTCTACCACGAAGACGTCCACTCTGAGTTTAAGCAGTTGGTACAGCTGTTCGGTGGTTAATTGGCAAAAAGGCACACATTGCCAGTGGATCATGATTATCTCCTTGATAATAAAGTTAATGCTCGTGGTTTGATTAGGTTTGAACTGCGCTGAACGGGGGTAATTATTACTGCGTAGCGCCGTTTTCTCTAGCGTTAAGCATAGGGCTAAAAATTTAAATCAAGATTCACTGGAGCTGAGGCGTAAAATAACGATAATAGCGCTTCTTTTTTCATCACACTAAGGATCCCCCTTGAACACCAACTCTTTTGCGGCTTTGAACCTGAAGCCTGAATTACTCGCGAACCTTGAAACGATGGGGTTTGCCACAATGACTCCGATTCAGGCGCAATCTCTTCCCGCAATCCTCAATCAACAGGATGTGATTGGTCAAGGTAAAACGGGCTCGGGCAAAACGGCTGCTTTTGGTCTTGGGGTATTGTCTAATCTCAATGTGAAACGCTTTCGTGTGCAAGCCTTAGTGTTGTGTCCAACTCGTGAACTTGCCGATCAAGTGGCGACCGATATTCGAACCTTAGGCCGTACCATCCACAACATTAAAGTGTTGACCTTGTGTGGCGGGATGCCGATGGGGCCACAGATTGGCTCGTTGGAACATGGCGCGCATATTTTGGTTGGCACACCAGGGCGTATTTTGGATCACCTGAGTAAAGATCGTATCGATCTTAGCGAACTCAACACGCTGGTGCTGGATGAAGCGGATCGCATGTTGGAAATGGGCTTCCAAGAAGCGTTAGAAGCGATTGTGGCTGCAGCACCTACTGATCGCCAAACCTTGCTGTTTAGCGCCACTTTCCCAGCCAGCATTGAGAAAATTGCGCAAAATGTTACCCGTAATGCAACGATGATCCAAGTCGCCGCCACTCATGATACCTCAACCATTCGCCAATATTTTTATAAGGTGGATGGCAGCGAGGCGCGTGATCAAGCGCTTGAAACGCTGCTGTTACATCATCAACCTAGCTCAGCGGTGGTTTTTTGTAATACCAAGCGAGAAGTGCAAAATGTCGCCGATGCCTTGCATCAAGCCGGCTTTAGTGTGATTGAATTGCATGGTGACTTAGAGCAGCGTGAGCGCGACCAAGCGTTAGTCCAATTTGCCAATAAGAGCATCTCGATTTTGGTGGCTACTGATGTGGCTGCGCGTGGTTTGGATGTGGATAACCTCGATGCGGTATTTAACTACGATTTATCACGCGATCCTGAGGTGCATGTACACCGTATCGGTCGTACAGGCCGAGCAGGCAGCAAAGGTTTGGCATTTAGCTTTTTTAGCGATAACGAAAGCTACCGTGTGGCACAAATTGATGAATACATGGATATCGCGATTGAACCGGCTACCTTGCCACAGCCGACCGCTGGCGCGCGTCCATATTTGTCCAACATGGTCACGATTCAGATTGATGGCGGTAAAAAAGACAAAGTTCGTCCCGGTGATATTCTCGGGGCATTGACCAGTGATGGTGAGCTGACGGCGGCGCAGATCGGCAAGATTAACCTCTTCCCGATGCGTGCTTATGTGGCGGTGGATAAAAAAGTGGTGCACAAAGCCCTCAACAAAATCGCCAACGGTAAGATGAAAGGACGCCAGTTCCGCGCTCGTTTACTCAAATAATCCCATAATGTTTGCTCAGCCATACAGCGCTATGGCTGAGACTCCATAATGTGAATCCCAATCCGCAGCACTGTGACATCGCAGCGCTGCGTGACCCACTTAGCCAATCCGACCTTTGCCAGTTATGCACTTACGGTGCTAAACCTTACATACTCCTATATCAGCTTTTGGAATAAAGAATGAAATTATAGAATTTCAGGTAATAATCAGAACTGCGCATAATGCCTGCAACAGACCCCATAGGATTTCAGGTAATAAGCAGGAGCTTGATTATGTCGCAGGATGCGCTAGCCACTTTTGGTCAATCCCCTCGTTTTTCGGTAGTCGAAGGTTCCAGTTATCTGCGTGCGGCCCGTAGCCAACTGTCAGCGGGCGAAGTCGCGTTAGTTGGCGCAGGACCGGGCGATCCTGAACTGCTGACCGTGAAAGCACTCAGCTATCTGCAGCAAGCGGATGTGGTGCTGTATGACCACTTAGTTTCCGAACCCATCATGGCGCTTATCCCAAGTACGACGATTTTGGTCTGCGTAGGCAAACGTGCCGGTCATCACAGTGTGCCACAAGCGAAAACCAATCAATTGTTGGTCGATTTTGCTCGGCAAGGTTATCGCGTAGTGCGGCTTAAAGGGGGCGATCCTTTTATGTTTGGCCGTGGTGGTGAGGAGCTCGAAGTGCTGTTTGAGGCTGGGGTCAAATTTCAAGTTGTGCCCGGCATTACTGCCGCCGCTGGAGCCACCGCGTATGCCGGTATTCCATTGACGCACCGTGATTATGCGCAGTCTGCGCTCTTTGTGACTGGGCATTTACAGGCACAAGCCGAAGCATTGGATTGGTCAACCTTAGCGCGTGGCCAGCAAACTTTAGTCATCTATATGGGGCTTGGCAACGCAAGCATGATTAGTGAGCAATTACAGCTGCATGGTCGCCAAGCCAGCACTCCCGTCGCCATCATCGAACGTGGTACGCAAACTACCCAGCAAGTGCAAATTGGTACGTTACACAACTTGCCGAGTTTGGCGGCCAGTGCGGCGGCTCCCGCGCTGATTGTGGTCGGTGAGGTGGTGACGCTGGCGGCTAAGCTGCACTGGTTTGGTGCTTGCGCTACGCCAATCTCGCGTGAGGCTGCGCAATTCGCTTAATGGTTAATCGGCTTAGTCGTGAAGTGGTTTCAGTCGCAAACAAGGAAGAGACAATATGGTTCAACAAGCTTTAACCCATTTACAACAGTTGGAAGCTGAAAGCATTCATATTATCCGTGAAGTGGCGGCTGAGTTTGCCAATCCGGTGATGATGTATTCGATTGGTAAGGACTCCTCGGTAATGCTGCATTTGGCGCGTAAAGCGTTTTATCCAGGCAAAATTCCCTTTCCTTTGCTGCATGTTGATACCGACTGGAAGTTTCGCGACATGATCACATTTCGCGATGCGACCGCTAAAAAATATGGTTTTGAACTGCTGGTACATAAAAATCCACAAGGATTAGCCGCGGGGATTAACCCGTTTGTGCACGGTTCGGCCAAGCATACCGACATTATGAAAACCCAAGCCTTGAAGCAAGCGCTTAACAAGTATGGTTTTGATGCCGCTTTTGGTGGTGCGCGGCGAGATGAAGAAAAATCGCGAGCTAAAGAGCGAGTCTATTCATTTCGCGATAAAAACCATACTTGGGATCCGAAAAATCAGCGTCCAGAGCTATGGCGAACCTATAACGGCCAGATCAACAAAGGCGAAAGCATACGGGTGTTTCCACTCTCTAACTGGACCGAGCTGGATATTTGGCAATACATCTATCTCGAACAGATCGACATTGTGCCGCTGTATCTGGCGGCAGTGCGCCCTGTGGTCGAGCGAGATGGCATGTTGATCATGGTTGATGATCAGCGGATGCCCCTGCGTGATGGTGAGCAGATTGAGCACAAAAGCGTGCGTTTTCGCACCTTAGGTTGCTATCCATTGACCGGCGCCATTGAGTCGCACGCCAGTAGCTTGACCGAAATTATTGAAGAGATGCTGGTGGCGACCTCAAGTGAACGGCAAGGCCGTGCGATCGACCACGATCAGTCGGGATCAATGGAACTGAAAAAACGGCAAGGTTATTTCTAAGCATCGCAGGAAAGCGTATGAATAATGCAATCAAACAGCAGCTCGCTGAGCTTGGTATTGAAGCTTACCTCAAGCAGCACCAACACAAATCATTACTGAGATTGTTAACTTGTGGTTCGGTCGATGATGGCAAAAGCACTTTGATCGGCCGTCTGCTGCATGACACTAAACAGATCTATCAAGATCAGTTGGCTGCGGTGCATCACGATAGCCAACGAGTCGGCACCACAGGTCAGCGTCCAGATTTAGCCTTGCTGGTGGATGGCTTACAAGCCGAACGTGAACAAGGCATCACCATTGATGTGGCCTACCGCTATTTTTCAACCGAGAGCCGCAAATTTATCATTGCCGATACTCCGGGGCATGAGCAGTACACGCGCAATATGGCGACCGGTGCATCCAACTGCGATCTGGCGGTGATCTTGATTGATGCGCGTAAAGGGGTACTGGATCAAACCCGTCGCCATTCGTTTATCGCTCATTTACTGGGTTTACGGCATTTTGTGGTGGCGGTGAACAAGATGGATCTGGTCGATTACTCTGCATCGCGTTTTGAGCAGATCCGCGCTGAATATCTACAATTTGCTGAGCATCTACAAGGAGAGATTGATATTCAGATCATCCCTATCTCAGCCTTGGAAGGCGATAACGTGGTGGAACCAAGCCGCGTCATGGATTGGTATCAAGGTCCATCACTGCTGGAATTGCTGGAACAAGTGAATATTGATCGCGACAAGAGCGGGGCGGAATTTCGCTTTCCGGTGCAGTATGTCAATCGTCCCCATCTCGATTTTCGGGGTTTTTCCGGCACCATCGCCGCTGGAGTGATCAAGGTTGGCGATCAGATCAAAGTATTGCCATCGGGAAAAACCTCGCAGGTGACCCGGATTGTCACCTTTGATGGTGAGTTGTTGCAAGCCCAAGCTGGATTGGCGGTCACGCTAACCTTAGCCGACGAAATTGACATCAGCCGTGGCGATTTACTGGTGCAGGAAAATTCAGTGCTTGAGAGCACCCATCATCTGTTGGCCGATGTGGTGTGGATGACCGAGCAAGCGTTGCAAATCGGCCGTGATTACGACATTAAAATTGCCGGTAAAAAAACGGTCGGCCAACTACAAGCGCTGCACCATCAGTACGATATTAATAATCTATCCACTTATCCGGCGGAAAGTTTACCGCTTAACGGGATTGGTTTATGTGAGTGGACGTTTACCCAACCCGTCGCGATTGATCACTATCTGGCTTGTGCCGATACCGGCGGTTTCATCATCATCGATCGCCTAACCAATGTCACGGTCGGTGCGGGCTTGGTGCGTGAGAGCGTGCAGCATCGCCCAGCGCAAGCGACGCCATTCTCCAGCTTTGAGGTTGAACTTAATGCATTAGTGCGTAAACATTTTCCGCATTGGCAAGCTATCGATGTTAGTCGTTTAGGGCAAAGTGAGTGAGGATCGTATGACAGATCAAGCAGAGAATATGCGTGATCAGCGATGGGAGCGTCAGCCCAATATCGTGTGGTATTCTCATCGTGTGGATAAAACGCAACGTGCCACGCTCAAACAGCAGCGTCCGGCGGTACTTTGGTTTACGGGGTTATCTGGCGCGGGGAAGTCGAGCGTGGCGGGGGCTCTGGAATATCGCTTAGCCGAGCTTGGTTATCACACCTATTTGTTGGATGGTGATAATGTTCGTCACGGTTTATGCAGTGATCTCGGTTTTTCAGCGCAAGATCGACGCGAGAATATCCGACGAATTGGCGAATTGGCCAAATTGATGGCGGATGCGGGGTTGATTGTGCTGACTGCGTTTATTTCGCCCTATCGAGCCGAGCGGCAGATGGTGCGTGATTTGTTGCCGAGCGGTGAATTTATTGAGGTATATGTCAATACGCCGCTGGCCGTGTGTGAGGCGCGCGATGCGAAAGGTTTGTATCAAAAAGCCCGTGCTGGGGAAATTCGCCACTTCACTGGGATTGATTCCGAGTACCAAGCGCCACTCGATCCTGATATTGATCTACTGGCAGCAGAAAAAAGCATCGAAGCGTTAGTTGAGCAATGCCTCACTGAGTTGAGTTTGCGCGGCATTATTTCGCACAATGGTGTTACTGGTTGAGTGAGCGCGCCAAACTGGATGGCGTGTTCGTTGATGAGCAACCCATTTTTCAGTCATGTGTGGTCATACCGCATGATGCATTGAGTTGCTGACTTCTGTTTGCAGCGTGAATTTCTGATTCAGTAACGTGATCAACTGATCGTAGTAAGTCTGATTAAACTTATTGCCGAGTAAGCGACACAACTCATTACCAGTCGGACTGAAGCGATAATAGATCAGACGTACCGCTTTGCTATGGGGCTGTAACTGCAGGTGTTTACCTTGATAGTTGAGTAGGAGTGGCGGATCGGTTTCAATTTCACCAGACTCTAATTCAGTCGCGTGCAGTAGCCCAAGTTCAATCAGCACTAATAAACTGGAGTAGGGCAGCTGATGGCTACCGATATTGATGGTTTGAGTGGTGATGCGTTTCGCGAAACTGAGCAGGCTATGCTGGGCTTTGTAGCCAATCAGCAATTTTAAGCTACTACTCGCTCCAAAGCTGCAAGCTAAGCTCGCGGCACGTTGCAGAATTTGTGCCTCTTTCGGGGTCATGTTTTTTAGAACTTTGAGCGCCTTCATTGAGGTAAAACCTGGGTTGGTGACCTCACGTTTTAGCACTTGTGCCCACAACTGCTGCATTGCGCGGCTGTGAATATCTTGTGCCATGTCAAAAAAACGGTATAGCCAGTCAGGATCTGGGTCGCCGGAGCTTTCATTGCGGCAAGAGCTGTGAGCCAGTTTAATGATCTGCTCTAAGTTTTTTTGGCGCAGTTCTTTATGGTGACGTTCACGCTGTATCGCCCGCTCTAACAGGCTAGTTTTCGGTGTTTCGCTCAGTAATAGGCTATCTAAACCATGCTGACGGGCAATGCCTAAGATCCGGCTGGCGCTGTCTTTAAGATGCTGGGATTGTGTGCGTTGCTCTTGGTTGTGTGGCGTGTCATGCTCGATCACAACTGGCGTAGGATTGTCTGCCATGTGCTACCTGAAAATCTCTGCTACGGGGTGGACGTCGAGTGTAAAATTTACTCTGTTCACCGCTTGCCAGCCAGTTAAACTCTCGGATTTAGCGCATAATTTTGCGCTCTGATCGCAAAAGTGGTGACGGAGAAAGCTGCGGCAGGTTCGAGTGCGGGGATGTCAGCCTCCCGATATTGAGCCGAGAGGCTTAACACTTACATATCGTCGTATTCCGCGATGTCCGTGCCAATTAGGGTATAGGCGGTTTCGGCCAGATCATGACTGAGTGATTCGGTTTTCAATTCGCCAATCACATAAATCACATCCCATAGCTCTTGGATTGGAGCGCCTTTAGGAAACTTGACGTAAATAATCTGGTTAGGTGGCGGTGGTGGCACATGAATGCAAGCCCCAAAATAAGGGACCAACAAAAACTCGGTGACTTTTTTATCATCGCCCTCTAGCGGGATCACAAAGCCAGGAATTTTAACGTGGCTACCACTGAGCTCACGGCGTACCGTGCCAATCATCGACTGTTTGGCCGGCTCTGCGCCATTGTGATCGGCCATTGGCATGCCTTGCTGATCAAATAAATTGCGCTCATGTTCTGGAATTAAATCCAGCCAGTCGAGTTGTAGCAATTGCGGATCTTCTGCCTGATAAGTGCTTTGCTCGGCCAGCAGTGGGCTTGCATAACATGGAGCCAAGATCAGGCTCACCAGCAACATAAATTTTTTCATCCAATGCATCCTTGTCAACCGGCTGATGGTGAGCCGGTTGGTGATTGTATTTTATAAGCGAATCGTCATGCCATCACTGAGTGATTGGCGATAAGCGCGTAGGGCTGGGATCACTCCAATCATCATTCCAGCCAGTTGCACGTAACCGATCAACTGCCATTCATAAGCGGTGAGCCCTGCTAGCGCGATTTGAATGCCATATTGGCTGGCAATCATCGGTGCGGCTACCAGCAGCAGTAAATAGAGTAAGCTGACGCCAAGCCCGATGCCCAACAGGGTCAGCACGCTCGCTTCACTGACCAGTAAGGCAAACACATGATGCGGCCGTGCACCCATTGCGCGCAAGATCGACATCTCGCGTCGTCGTTCCTGCAAGCTGGTCAGCAAGCTACTGAGCATGCCGAGCAAGCCTGCTATCACCACAAAAACGGAGACGGCCATCAGTGCTTGCTCAGCGACGGACATCATACCCCACAACTCATGCAGTGCGACGCCCGGCATAATAGCGCTGAGCGGCTCGTACGGATAGCTATTGATCTGGCGTTGCAAGGCAAAAATTTGGATTTTCGATTTGACCCCTAGCAACATAGCGGTGATCTGTTTCGGGGTAAAATTGTGCTGCGCCAGTTGTTCGGCACTGCTGTGCTGACCAAGGTTGGCCCCTGATTCCCATCCGACATGGATCGCCTCTATCGCTTCTAAGGAAACATGCACCGTTTTATCGACTGGTGTGCCCGTAGGCGCCAAAATGCCGACCACAGTAAAGGGCAGGTTATCGTGGCGGCTAAAGCCGACATCGCTGATCCCGTGGGCGATGATCATTGGGCTGCCAATCTGATAGCCGAGCGATTTTGCCACATCGGAGCCAATGACGGCTTCAAAGAGGCCATTGAATTCAGTGCCTTGTGAAAAAGTAAGTGGTTGCTTACTTCCATAGCGGTAGTGCTCAAAATAGCTATGGTTAGTGCCAAGGACGCGAAATCCTTTATGTGAATCTCCCAAAGAGATCGGGATGGTCCATTTCACCGCCGGATGCTGGCTAAATTCTTGATAACTCTGCCAATCAATATTGTTGGTGGCGTTGCCAATTCGAAATACTGAATAGAGCAGTAAATTAACCTGACCAGAGCGTCCGCCAACGATGAGATCCGTACCGGCAATGGTATTGGCAAAGCTCTGCTTGGCTTGAGTGCGGATCCGCTCCACCCCGAGCAGCAATACCACGGCAATCGAGACGGTTAATACAGTTAACAGTGCGGTGGCTTTGCGGTTGAGTAGGCTTTTCCACGCCAAATTCAGGATAACTTTCATTGCCAACCTCCTGCACGATTGAGGGTCGGTAAGTGGACACTTCGCTCAAAAAGCTTTTCTAGTGTTGGGTCATGGCTAACAAACACTAAAGTGGAACCAACGCGTTCGGCTTCTTCACGCAGCAGAGCAATAAAAGCTTCACGGTTATCGTAATCGAGAGCAGAAGTCGGTTCGTCGGCGATGATGAGTTGTGGCTCACCCATCAGTGCTCGCGCCGCGGCGACGCGTTGCTGCTGGCCGATACTGAGCTCCGTCACCGGTTTATTCAATAAAGCGCTTGGCAGATGCAATCTGTCCAGCAGTGATTGCGCTTTGTGCGACAACGGACCATCCACTTGTTGTTTGCGCAGAGCGGAAAAGTGGCATGGTAAGGTCACGTTATCGAACACCGACAGATAAGGCAGTAGATTAAATTGTTGGAAAATATAGCCTATATGGTCGGCGCGGAAGCGATCGCGCTGACTGGCACTCAAGCGGCTTAAGTCACTGCCAAGTAAAGAGACGACACCTTGGGTTGCAGTGTTAATGCCGGTTAAAAGGCTCAGTAAGGTGGACTTGCCGCAGCCACTTGGGCCTTTGATAAACAGGTGTTCACCCCGAGCTATCTGTAAATGGGCAATATCCAAGGTGGGGGAACTGGCTCCCGGCCAACAGAACACCACATCATTCAACTCAATCACGGATGAAGTAGGATCAGAACGGTGAGCAGGCATCATGGCTCCTCATGTTTGCAGAGAAAATCAAAGCATCTCCAATGAGGGATGGGTGAGAGTCACCCATCCCGAGCACTGGAATTACAGTTTGATAAGTGTTTGCTTAGGGTTCAGTTGTAGCGCACTTTGCTGCTTTTCAGTTAACACATTAGCTTGGATTTGCTCGCTGCTTGGGAAATATTGGAACCATTGTGTATCGATCTGTTTGAGATTTTCGACCGCCTCACAGTGGAACTGATATTGAGCGCTGAACGAACCGTGCTGATGGTTGTCATGCTGATGATCGTCATGTGCATGGCCATCATGATCGTGGTGTTCATGTTCAGCGTGATCGTGCGCGGTGTGGTGATCATGGGTAGTATGGTTGTGTTGGTGCTTTTCACCGAGTTGATAAGCATGACGGTCTTGGTATTGCTTACCACCCAATGAGTATTGGATAAACACTTCACGTTTTTCGCAGCGGGCTTGCTGATTGATGATAAACAGTTGATCGGCATGGTGCAGTGTGGCGAGTGCTTGCTGCAAGGTGTGTTGCTGGGCCTCATTTTGTGGCTCATGCTCAAAGCCAAGCACATCGGCGCCTGGTGCGGTGATTTCAATCAGTAAGTCGTGACCATCTTGCGCGATATTTAGCTCCACTTGGCCATGTACATGTGCCTCGTGCTGACGATGTTGATGGTCAGTATGATGTTCGGCCAATACGTTGCCAGAGAGTGTCGCGCCAACCATCAGCGCAATCATTGTTGGGTAATGCATGAAAAACTCCTAATAAAACAAAAAAAGAAACAATCGGTTTGATTTGTTTTATGCCGCAGGTGGTGAGCGAGCAAAATAGGAGTGCAGCAGCAGCGTGCGTTGAATCGGCTGGGCAACTTGGCTTTGCGGTGGCGTTTGCGGCCACTGAGGCAGTCGCCACTGTGTGCTTGGCAATCCATGGTTAACCCCAGCAAATAACTGACAATCGTGCTGCCAATGGTGTTCAGGATGTGCATCGAGTTGGTGATCAATTACCGCTACGTTAAACCATAGCACGAGTGCCATCGTCAGCAGAGCGACGATGGATAAGCGCGATCGGTGCAACATAGGTTTGGGCATGATGGCAGACCTGCAGTGAATGAGGTTTGTTATAATATAACAATTCATCAATCAGGCAAGCAGTGATTCAGTGTACTGCGCGGATGTTCAATCGATGATTCGGTGAGCAAGTCAGCCCTTACTCACCGATGCTGCACGCGTTAAGTGGTTAACGCTGCCGATCTTGGCTGATCACAGCTGTTGCTCAATCAATCCAAGCACGCTGGCAATTTCGGCCTCGCTGAGTGCGCCTTCTTTCACCCACAGCACCTGACCTTGCTCATCTAGCACTATGATAGTGGAAGATTCGGCGGGTAGCTGCCATGCTTTAGCCACTGCACCGGATTTATCCAGCACCATCGATGACCAAGGGAATTGTTGCTTGCTGTCCTGCGCTGATGATTTCACCAGTGCACCGGTGCCCCACAGCGCATCATCTTGATTGATGATGGTGGTGGTTTGGTAGCGTTCGCTAGGAAATTTTGCCGCTGAGATTGCGGCCATTAATGGTGCATTGAGCTGTTTTGCGCTACTGCGTCCAGCGATGGCTTGGATCACGCGCACTTTGCCAACCATGTGTTGTGAGTTCCACGCTTGATAGCTGAATTGCTGTTGTTGGAGCTGGATTTCGCCATGTTGCTCGACAGTTACGGCTGGCACGGCTGCGCCAAGGGTTAGATTGTGGGCCAAGGCAAGGGTTGGTGAGCATGCCAAGAGTAAGGCAATCAAAGTTTTATTGTGCATTGAGTTATTTCCTTCGGTTAAACCGGCCAACATATAGCATATAAATGGTCGCCAGCGAAAAATTCTGCGGGCCTGCTTGCCGTGATCGCTTATGCTCGTGATGGCCAGCGATTTAACCATTTTCGTACAGACGCCACGCGGCATTGACGCTATGATGCCGATGTAGCAAAAATGTCACCGTTGTATAACGAGTTTAATCAAGCATGAGACGACCATCACTTCGCGCCTTAATTCTGCTCTGGCTCTGCTCCGCCCTATTGCCTGCGTTATGTTACGCCAATGTGAAGTTGGAGATCACCGGATTGAGTGGTGCAGACAAAGATAACGTAGACGCTTATCTCTCCTCGATTGCCCCATCAGACTATTCCACTAGCCTACGTTTTCAATCTCAACTTGAAAAGAGCATTACCGAGGCACTGAACGCGGTGGGTTATTATCATCCGCAGATTGACTTTAGTGTGGCAGCCGATAATCAGCGCTTAAGTGTGGCGGTGACACGCGGTGAAGTGACACGCTTTAGTGAGGTTGACATAGTGATCAGTGGTGAGGCGCACAACGACAATGATTTTCAACGCCTGATCAGAACCAGTGGCGTGGTGGTTGATCGCCGACTTAACCATAGCTTGTACGACAATCTAAAATCTGGGATCCGCAATCTTGCTCTGCAAAAAGGTTACTTCAATGGTGATTTTGAGCTCAGCCGATTGGAAGTGATCCCCGAGCTGAATCAAGCCCGAGTTAAGCTGCATTTTGCCAGTGGTATGCGTTATCAGTTTGGTCTCACCAGTATCGAAGGCAGTCAGATTGAGCAAAATCGAGTGCTGTCACTACGGCCGTTTAAACAAGGCGATCCTTATCTGGTGTCACAGGTGGGCGAGTTTAACCAAAATCTGTCCAATACTGATTGGTTCTCCTCGGTGCTGGTTGAGCCGGATCTCTCACAGTTAGAGCAAGGTCGAGAGTTGCCGATCAAAGTTACCTTGGCAGCGCAAGCGCGTAATCAGTTGGAAACCGGGATCGGTTATTCCACCGACGTTGGCGTGCGTGGCTCGCTAAAATGGAAAAAACCGTGGGTGAATAGCCAAGGCCATAGTTTTGATAGTAGTTTTTCGCTTTCGGCGCCGGAACAAACCATTACCGCTGGCTACAAAATCCCCTTAGATGACGCTTTGCATGAATATTATCGTATCCAATATGGCATGAAGCATGTCGATAAACGTGATACTCAGAGTATGGAGTCTAACCTCTCACTGGAGCGGCATTGGCTGCTGGAGAGTGGTTGGCATCGCTCGATATTTGTGCGTTATCTACTGGAAAACTATGAGCAAGGTCTGCAAGACGATAACAGCCAATTTGTGTTGCCTGGTGTCACTTATACCCGCACTCGTGCGCGCAGCAACAGCGGTTTACTGACTTGGGGTGATAAGCAAACCATCACCTTAGAGTATGGTGATCCACAACTGCTGTCTGAAACTCGGGTACTGCGGGTGCAAACTGGCTCTGCTTGGTTGCGAACTTATGCGCGTAATCATCGGGCGTTAATTCGGGTTGATGGGGGCGCCAACTTGGTTGAACAGTTTGATCAGCTTTCACCCTCATTACGTTTTTTTGCTGGTGGTGATAACAATCTGCGTGGTTACGGTTATGAATCCATTTCACCGAAAGATGCCAGCGGGGCATTGACTGGGGCGAAGTATATTGCGACCGGTTCACTGGAATATCAATATCGCTTAACCGGTAACTGGTGGGCAGCGATGTTTATCGATGTCGGCGATGCTTTCAATAATAACCCTGACTGGAAAAAGGGTGTTGGTACTGGGATCCGCTGGATCTCTCCGGTTGGGCCTATTCGGTTAGATTTTGCGTGGGGGTTGGATGCTACTCCTGGCGATGAGTTCAAAATCCACTTCACCTTAGGGCCTGAATTATGATCAAACGAGCACTAAAGTGGACCAAATGGTTGTCTATGTTGCTACTGATTTTGGTGATGGGGTTAGTGCTGGCGGTGGCAGGTGCGCTGTTTACCAACGCTGGACTACAAGCGGTGCTATGGGGGGCACAGTCGGCATTGCCTCAGTTGCAGGTTGCGCAAGCGCAAGGTGCGTTATTTCCCCGCTTTACTCTGCAAGGGGTGAGTTATGCCGACCGCGATCTTAATCTGACGCTGGCGGCGCAAACATTCAGCTTGGCGATCAATCCTAATTGTTTATTGGAGCCGAGTGTCTGCATTAATGAGTTGACGCTAAAAGGTTTGCGACTCGATTTACCCTCGCTGCCAGAGTCACCTACCGAGCTTGAGCCGGCGGTCGAGTCTGAGCCGTTGACATCGCTCTCGACCCCGATTCCGATCCGGGTCGGTAAACTGGCGCTGCAAGATATTCAGCTTAATATCCTCGGCCAGCAACTGGCTTGGCAGCAGTTGACCACTCGCGCAACGTGGCAAGGTAATCGGCTGCGGATTGGTCAAACTGAGTGGCAAGGGATCCGCCTCGCTCTCGCCGAGTCACAAGCTGAGCCAAGCAGTGAAACGCAAGCTTCCGCGACCAGTCATGTTCCACCTATCGTATTGCCATCAGTGCTGATCCCGCTGCAGATTGAGCTTGAACGTTTTGATTTGCGTGATTTCCAACTGCAGCAAGCTACCCCGATAGTGGTTAATCATTTCGGTTTTGCGGCTCGTGCATTTGAGCATCAAGTGTCGATTTCGAGCTTAGAGTTAAACATGCCGGAGCTGGTTGCCGAGCTACAAGGCCAAGTGACACTGAATCATGATTATCCATTACAGTTGGAACTAAAGAGTCAACTGCGGCTCGCTGATTTCAACGGCCAAACATTAAACCTGAGCGCGCAGGGCAGCTTGGCTGATCTGCAACTACAAGCGCGTTTGGATAAGCTAGCTCAAGCACAATTACGGGCGCAGTTGAATCTGTTAGCCACCGATCTGCCGTTTGATCTACAACTGTCGCAAGTTCGTGCCCAGTGGCCAATGCTCGGCGAGGCGGATTATCAGCTCCAAGTGCCTAATTTACGTGCCAATGGCTCATTGGCCAGCTATCAAATTACATTACAAAATGCAGCTTTACAGGGCGCAGATCTGCCCGACCTCAGTCTGACTCTTAATGGCCAAGGTAATTTGGATCAGATCGCGCTGTCATCATTCGAGATGGCGGCACTCGGTGGTAGCGTGGGCGGAACGGCTCGGTTGAACTGGAAAACTGCGCTCGACTGGGAGGCGCGATTAAAGCTCAATCATCTTCAGCCTGCCTTGCAGTGGCCAGCGGTGGAAGGTCATTTAAGTGGCGAACTCGAGACGCGCGGAGGATTAACTCAGCAAGGCGGCTGGCAAGTTGAGCTACCTCGTGTGGCAATTAACGGAGTGCTACGAGATTACCCACTACAACTGCGCGGTCAAGTCAGCGCCTCTGATCGGCAAGGGCTGGGCGATATTACTTTAGTCACGGAAGGTGTTTCTATCGTTCATGGCCCTAACTCATTGACCGCCAAAGGCCAATTGAACAAGCAGTGGCGCATGGCAGTTGAATTGGATGTGCCAGATTTAAGTAAATCGCTACCTGAAGCTCAAGGCAAAGTCATTGGTGATATTGTGCTGCGTGGTGATCTCAAACAGCCACGGGTTAAATTGCTGTTGGATGCCGATCAGGTGCGATGGCAAGATTGGGCGGCGATTGGGCATCTTACTTTACAAGGCAATTTAGCCGCGCTATCTGAGCCGCAAGGCGATCTCTCGCTGCAAGTGCGCGATGTGCAATATCAAGATCAACGCATCGATACACTCGATGTTAAAGCGCACGGCTCCCAGCAACGACATAACGTGACGCTGGATCTCACGTCAGCACTGGCGTCAACCAGCCTAGCCGTAAATGGCCGCTTACGTTTAGAGCCTAGCCTGCGTTGGCAAGGTGAGCTAGAGCGGATGTGGCTTAGCTCATCGCAAGGGCGGTGGCAATTACAGCAAGCCACCGCATTATCCTTTGACCAAGCCAGTGAGCGGGTTACGCTTGCTGCTCACTGCTGGGGGCAAGCTGCGGCTCAGATCTGTTTAGAACAGGAAGCTCAGTTAGGTGAACGTGGTGCCGCACGTATTGCGATTAAGCAATTTGACTTTAGCCAATTGGCGGATTTATTGCCGAAACTAACCAAGCTCAGTGGTCAGCTTGATGGTCAAGTAACGGCGAAATGGGCGCCGAATACCGCACCGCAACTGCAAGCCGACTTGAGTTTAAGCAAAGGGCAAGTTATCCAAAAACTGGAAAAAAATCTGATTTTTGGCTGGGATCATGCACGGTTGTCGGCCAAGTTGGCGCGTAATCAATTGCAGGCCAATTGGCTAGTCGCAGCGACCGATAACGGGGATTTTTCTGGTGCCATCTCGATTGCTGATGTGCGTAGCGAGCAGAAAATCATGCAGGGCGAGCTTAATCTCAGCACGTTTAATTTGGATTTTCTACAACCTTTGATTGGCGAGTACAGCGAGGCAAAATCCAACCTGAACGCCGAGCTACAATTTAGTGGTCCTATGCTGCATCCACAATTACACGGTGAAATTAGTGCTAATGATATTCGAGTGATCGGTGAGATCACTCCGGTGGATATTCCTTCTGGTCAAGTGTCACTCAAATTTAATGGTTATCAGGCAAGCTTAAATGCGGATATTGCTACCAGCGATGGTCTGCTTGAAGTTGATGGTGATGCCGATTGGCAGCAATTAGACAACTGGCGCTTAACCACCCGCGTACATGCCTCATCGATGAGGGTTGAGTTACCGCCTATGGTGCGGGTCAAAGTGGTGCCCGATCTCACTCTCGCCATGCAACCGCAATTGGCTAAAGTGACCGGCAATATTGCCTTGCCATGGGGACGGATTGTGGTGGAGGAGTTACCACCGAGTGCGATCGGTATTTCCAAAGATCAAGTGGTACTGAATGCCAATTTTGAACCAGTGACTGAGCCAAATTCACTGCCATTTAGTCTCGAAACCGATATTAATCTGCAAATTGGTGATGATTTCCAACTTAAAGCGTTCGGCTTACAAGGCAATTTAGTTGGACGACTTAATGTGGCGCAGAAGGATAAAGGCCCATTTATTTTGGGTGAAGTGAATATTCGCGATGGTCAGTACCGCTCGTTTGGACAAGATTTACAAATCAAAGAGGGTAAAATCTTGATGAATGGCCCGGCCGATCTGCCCTATTTGGCGATCACTGCCATCCGCAACCCGAATAACACTCAAGATGATGTGGTGGCTGGGGTGCGGGTCAGTGGTCCTTCAGATAATCCTTCCTTGGTAATTTTTTCTGAACCGGCGATGCCGCAAGCTAACGCGCTGTCTTATTTATTGCGTGGACAGAATATTGATGGTGAAGCGGGTGGTAATGCGATGACCACTACCTTGATTGGGCTAAGTTTGGCACAAAGTGGCAAATTGGTTGGCGAGATCGGCCAAGCCTTTGGTGTGCAAGATCTACAACTGGATACCTCAGGCTCAGGCGATGATTCGCAAGTGACGGTCAGTGGCTATATTTTACCCGGCTTGCAAGTTAAATATGGGGTGGGCATTTTTAATTCACTGGGCGAGTTTACGATCCGTTATCGTTTGATGAAGGATTTGTATTTAGAGGCGGTTTCTGGGGTCAATGGTGCCGTAGATCTGCTCTATCAGTTTGAATTTAACTAAGGAGGGAGATGTGCAGCACCTAGTTTTTGTGTATGGCACTTTGCGCCAAGGAGAGAGCAACCACTTTTATTTACAGCACAGTCAGTTGCTTGGCCAATTCGAAACCAAACCTGAGTATGCGCTGTATGATTTAGGCGCCTATCCGGGCTTAGTCGAAGGACATCAATCGGTATATGGTGAAGTCTATTTGGTGGATCAGCCCACCTTAGCCCAGCTCGATCAGTTGGAGGATGTGCCAGTAGAGTACCGGCGTGATACGATTGAAACTCCGTTTGGTACTGCTTGGATCTACATTTATCAACCGGCGCATCATTGCCATTCACTGATTGGATCGGGTGATTGGTGCCAGCGTGTTTAATCGGATGAATTGAACAAGCTGATTTAACGCATTGAGTTAAAATTTTACCTTAGCAGGATAAGCCGACCGTGGGTTGGCTTATCCTACAGGTGCCAAGTGGTGATTACGCATCTTGCGCGCGTTGATAAGCCGTGAGGATCTCAGTGCGTGCTGCAGTGGCATCAGCCCAGCCATCCACTTTTACCCACTTGCCGGATTCCAATTCTTTATAATGTTCAAAGAAATGAGTGATCTGGGCTTTGAGGAGTGGCGGTAAATCATCCACATCTTGAATGTGATCGTACTCCTTAGACAGCTTAGTGTGCGGCACGGCCACCACTTTGGAATCTTGACCCGATTCATCACTCATCTGTAATACCCCAACCGGACGGCAGCGGATCACTGAACCTGGGATCAGTGGGTATGGCGTCGGAACCAATACATCAACCGGATCGCCATCCAGTGACAAGGTGTGGTTAATGTAACCATAGTTGCAGGGGTAGAACATCGGTGCGGACATAAAGCGATCGACAAACACGGCGCCAGATTGTTTATCAACTTCATATTTGATCGGATCAGCATTGGCTGGGATTTCAATCACCACGTAAATATCGTTAGGTAATGATTGACCAGCAGGAACATGGTTTAAGCTCATGTCGTATTTCCTTGATTGGGGCCAGAGTTGAAATAATTGGTGGATAACTTGTGCAAGCTTAGTCAAGTTTGCGTGAACGCTTGGCCTAATCCGGATAATTTTTTAAAAATGTTTCGACCTGGCGCAGCATATTTTTTGAACCAACGAAAAAAGGCACGCGCTGATGCAGCTCAAGCGGGGTGATCTCCATAATCCGCTGTTGGCCATCTGATGCGAGGCCACCAGCTTGCTCGATTAAAAATGCCATCGGATTACATTCATACAGTAAGCGCAGTTTGCCATGTGGGTGACTTTGCGTACTTGGGTATAAATAGATGCCACCTTTGAGTAGGTTGCGATGAAAATCGGCCACCAAAGAACCGATGTAGCGTGATGTGTAAGGGCGATCTTGTTGCGGTACATTCTCTTGGCAGTATTTGAGGTATTTTTTTATCCCAGTTGGGAAGCGGATGTAGTTGCCTTCATTGATTGAGTAAATTTTACCATCCGCCGGAATACGCATATTTTCGTGTGACAGATAAAAAGTGCCAAGGGAGGGATCGTAAGTAAAACCATTCACCCCATTGCCAGTGGTGTACACCAGCATGGTTGATGAGCCATAAATCACGTAGCCTGCCGCTACTTGCTGATGGCCGGGCTGCAGAAAATCAGCTTGGGTTGGCGGAGTGCCCACCGGCGACACGCGGCGATAAATGGAAAAAATGGTGCCCACCGAAACGTTGACATCAATATTTGATGAACCATCGAGGGGATCCATCAGCACCACGTATTTGGCATTTTTATTGAGTGCTTTATTAAACACCACCGCCTCATCTTCCTCTTCGCTGGCCACCCCGCAGACTTGATCGCGCGCTTCTAAGGCCGCTTTGAATGTCTCATTGGCATACAGGTCGAGCTTTTGTTGCTGCTCACCTTGGATATTGTCATGACCCGACGCGCCAATAATATCCGCTAATCCGGCTTTGTTAATTTCTCGGTTGACGATTTTCGCGGCCAAACGAATCGAGGCCAACAGGGAGGAGAGTTCACCGCTGGCATGAGGAAAATCATGTTGTTTGGCGAGAATAAACTCACCGAGAGTACGCATTTTTTGCATGGCAAGACCTTTATTTTTGTATTGGGGGAGATGTGCATCGCACGCCAGTGTGCGCCGCTAAGTTGCTCAGCAAGATCGAGGGATCCTCTAGTGGGATCGATAACGCTATGCCGCTTGCTGAGCATCGATTGTAAAACTCAGATCTTTTTACGGGTATTGAACTAACCGACCGAGATCTCACTTTGCTCGGCAATCATTTCTAATTTACATCTGGCGGAATAGTCAGGCTCGCTTTTACCTGGCGGATCGGGATAATGGAGAGATTCCAATTGCACCGTAACAAGGCTGGCTTTTTATGCATATTCATATCTTGGGGATCTGTGGCACTTTCATGGGTGGCGTCGCAATGCTGGCGCGGCAACTCGGCCATAAAGTCACCGGCAGCGATGCCAATGTTTATCCGCCAATGAGCACCATGCTAGAAGCGCAGGGCATCGAGATTATTGAAGGTTTTGATCCGGCTCAGTTGGAGCCTAAACCTGATCTGGTGGTGATCGGTAACGCGATGAGCCGAGGTAATCCTTGTGTGGAATATGTGCTTAACCACAATCTGCGCTACACCTCTGGCCCACAGTGGCTACAAGATTTTTTGTTGCACGATCGCTGGGTGATTGCGGTCTCTGGCACGCACGGTAAAACCACCACCTCCAGCATGATCGCCTGGATCTTAGAGCAGTGCGGTTATCAGCCAGGATTTTTAGTCGGTGGGGTGCTGGGTAATTTCGGCATTTCTGCCCGCTTAGGCGACAGCATGTTTTTTGTAGTTGAAGCCGATGAATATGACAGTGCTTTTTTCGATAAACGCTCGAAGTTCGTGCATTACCATCCGCGCACGTTAGTGATGAACAATTTAGAGTTCGATCATGCAGACATCTTCGATGATTTAGAAGCGATCAAGCGGCAATTTCACCATTTGGTGCGTACGGTGCCAGGCAATGGTCGCATTTTGGCGCCCAAAGCGGATGTGGCATTAGCCGATGTGTTAACGCGCGGCTGCTGGAGTGAAACCGAGTTCAGTGGTGAACAAGGCGAGTGGCAAGCGGAAAAAATCACCGCTGATGGTTCACAATTCCATGTCTTGCTCAAAGGTGAGCGGGTTGGCCAAGTCAATTGGAACTTAGTTGGCGATCACAACGTCAATAATGCCTTGATGGCGATAGCGGCTGCGCGTCATGTTGGGGTTGCGGCCGAGCTCGCTTGTGAAGCTTTAGGGCAATTTATCAATACTAAGCGCCGTTTGGAGTTGAAAGGCGAAATCAATGGTGTGGCGGTGTATGACGATTTTGCCCATCACCCAACCGCGATTGAACTTACACTGGGTGGCTTACGTAACAAGGTCGGTGATAACAAAATCATCGCCGTGCTCGAACCGCGCTCGGCGACCATGAAACTTGGTGTGCATAAACAAACCTTAGCGGCTGCGCTGCACAGTGCAGATTCGGTCTATCTATATCAACCGGCGGATCTGAGCTGGTCGGTGGAAGAGGTTGCTCAGCAGTGCTCGCAGCCTGCGCAAGTTTGCCGCGATATCGATCAATTAGTCGCGTTGATTGCCCAACAAGCCCAAGCGGGGGATCAGATTTTGGTGATGAGTAACGGTGGCTTTGCGGGTATTCATGGCAAACTGCTTAGCGCGCTACAAACGCAATAATTTAAGGTGAGCATGAACAATCTTCGAACCATTACCTTGGCTTGGACAGGGGCTTCCGGTGCCCCTTATGGGCTACGTTTATTGCAATGCCTGTTGGCGGCCGATTATCAAGTCTACTTACTGATTTCATCGGCGGCCCGCGTAGTGCTAGCGACCGAGCATGGCTTGAAGCTACCCGCGAATCCTCAAGCCGCACAAGCCGTGTTGGTCGAGCATCTCGGCTGCGCCAGTGATAAGTTGGTGGTGTGTGGCAAAGAAGATTGGTTTTCACCGGTCGCCTCCGGCTCGGCCGCGCCGCGACAGATGGTCGTCTGCCCGTGTTCGGTAGGCAGTGTGGCGGCGATTGCTCATGGTATGTCGGATAACCTGATTGAGCGCGCTGCCGATGTAGTGTTAAAAGAGCGTGGTCAACTGCTATTGGTGGTGCGTGAAACGCCGTTTTCGACCCTGCATCTGGAAAATATGCTCAAACTGTCGCAAATCGGCGTGACGATCATGCCAGCAGCGCCGGGCTTTTATCATCAGCCGCAATCAATTGACGATCTGGTTGATTTTATGGTCGCGCGCATTCTCGATCACCTTGGCGTAGAGCAAGCGCTCGTGCCGCGTTGGGGCTATGATCAACGCGCGCGCGGTGAGTAATTAACTCTCCACTTCCTACTTTAAGCTGCAGCGGTGTTGGCTGTCATTCCAAGTCGTTTATAGCCAGTGGTGATTGTCCGCTACTGGCTAATTACCCTATTTGCCATTACAATTCAGTCCACTCACGGGGGGCAACCCATTCACTCGAATGGCGCTGAGATCAAGCACTGCTTGGGACCCGCAATGACCGCGATGTTCGCGGTTTAACCTGAACCAGATAATGCTGGCGTAGGAATTGAGTTAGGTGTGCAGAATGCAATAATGGACGATTCTCTGCCTCCCTCAAGCCTGTGCCGCTCAAAGGAGAGCGAGCCTTGAAATTTCAACTGACTGCGGTTGCACTAGCAACCCTATGTGTTACCTCTGCAGCGTCTGCTGCGCCAATCCTCACTGTTTACACTTACGACTCTTTTGCCGCCGATTGGGGGCCTGCTCCGGCGATTGAAAAAGCCTTTGAAGCACAATGTGGCTGCGATGTGCAGTTTGTTGCGTTAGAAGATGGTGTGTCCATCCTCAACCGTCTGCGCTTAGAAGGCCGTAACAGCAAAGCGGATGTGGTGCTCGGGCTGGATAACAATTTAATGGCCGAAGCCAAACAAACCGGTCTATTCGCCACCCACAGTGTTGATACCAGCAAGGTAACCTTGCCCAACGGTTGGCGTGACGATACGTTTGTACCTTATGACTATGGCTATTTTGCTTTTGTGTATAACCAAGAGAAGCTGACTAACCCACCGACCAGCTTAAAAGAGCTGGTGGAAAAACGTGATGATCTGAAAGTGATTTATCAAGATCCGCGCACTTCAACACCGGGGCAGGGTTTGCTGCTGTGGATCAAATCGGTGTATGGCGATCAAGCCGCGCAAGCCTGGCAGCAACTGGCGCGCAAAACTGTGACCGTGACTAAAGGCTGGTCGGAAGCCTATTCGATGTTCCTGAAAGGTGAAGCGGATTTGGTACTCTCTTACACCACATCACCTGCTTACCATTTGATTGCGGAGAATGATCCGCGTTTTGCCAGCGCTCATTTTAGTGAAGGGCACTACTTGCAAGTGGAAGTCGCCGCCAAAGTCAAAACCAGTCACAATGGCGAATTGGCGGATCAATTCCTACAATTTATGCTTAGCCCTGAGTTTCAACGCGTGATCCCAACCGGTAACTGGATGTATCCGGTCATAGCCGTTGAGCTGCCGGCTGGATTTACTCACTTAGCCCAGCCAGACCAAGCTCTGTCATTCACTGCTGAGCAAGTCGCACAACAGCGTAAAGCTTGGATCCGTGAATGGCAGCAAGCGCTGAGCTTGTAAGGTGCCAGCTTGAATCACATTCCTCAATTAGGTTGGTGGGTCGCGGCGGGGATCGCGACCTTTGTCTGTGCCGCATTAGCGGCTCTGTTGTGGCAAGCCCCATCACTCAATTTGCAACTGATCTGGCAAGATGCCTATTATTGGCATGTCACAAAATTCAGTTTCTATCAAGCCTTGTGCTCGACCGTGATCAGTGTCGGGTTAGCGATCCCGGTTGCCCATGCATTCAGCCAGCGCCGTTTCCCGGGGCGAGATTTGCTACTCAAACTGTTTGCGATGACCTTAGTGTTGCCGGTGCTGGTGGTGATTTTGGGCTTGCTGGCGATCTACGGTAACAGCGGTTGGTTAGCCCAATCGCTGCACCGTTTTGGGCTATCACTACCGTTTTCGATTTATGGCCTTAACGGCATTTTGCTCGCCCATGTACTGTTTAACTTGCCTTATGCCAGCCGTTTGCTACTGCAAAGTTTAGAGGCGATCCCCAGTGAGCAGCATAAATTGTGTGCTCATCTGGGCATGAGTCGTTGGCAGAAGTTTAAGTTGATCGAGTGGCTGCGTATGCGCCAGCAACTGCCACATGTGGCGGGCTTAGTGTTCATGCTCTGCTTTACCAGTTTTACCACCGTGATGGCGCTGGGTGGGGGACCACAAGCCACCACCATTGAACTGGCGATTTATCAAGCGATCAAATTCGATTTCGATTTACACATCGGCGCACTGTTGGCGATTTGGCAAATGTTGCTGTGCACATTATTCACTCTGGGTGTGCAGCGGTTAGCGCCCGCTCGCCCGTTCAGTCGCGTATCAAGCCAAGTCGCGCATCGTTGGTTACGCGATTCATGGCGCGCTAAGCTGTGGGATGCCGGTTGGATTATTGCGATATCGGCTTTGGTATTGCCGCCACTGCTGATGGTGTTGCTGGCTGGGATCAATGCAAAATTGGCCAGCGTGTTGATCAGTAGCGCGTTTTGGTCAGCACTGCTGAACTCGGTGCAAGTAGCGAGTCTTGCCAGTAGCCTAGCGCTGGCGAGCGGGATCGCGATGTTGCTCACCAGTCGTGCGCTGCGTTTAAAAGCGGCGCATCGCCGCGCGGGCGGTATTGAATGGGTGGCCAGTTTAATTTTGGTGACGCCGGGATTGGTGGTGAGCACTGGGCTATTTTTACTGCTGCGCAATATCACCGATGTGTTTAGTGTGGCGTTTTGGATTGTGGTGGCGGTGAATGGCTTAATGGCGTTGCCATATGTGGTGAAAACGCTCAGCCAGCCAATGTGGCATTTGGCACAGCAGTATCAATGGTTATGTGCCAGTTTAGGCCTATCCGGTTGGCGTAGATTTCGTTTGGTGGAGTGGCGTGCGCTGCGTAAACCTATCTCCCATGCGTTTGCGATCGGTTTTCTACTCTCGATGGGAGATTTAAGTGCGATTGCCCTGTTTGGTAGCCAAGATTTTCGCACTCTGCCGCTCTATCTCTATCAACTGCTGGGCAGTTATCAGATGGATACCGCTGCGGTGGTGGCGTTGGCCATGCTGCTCATCAGTGTCGGCTGGTTTTATCTGCTGGAGCGATTGTTGACTCAGCGTCAGCGAGGAGAGTCATGTTAAGGTTAGAAAAAGTGTGCTACGAGTATGAGCACGAATGGTTTGAGTTTGATCTGCAGGTAGCCGCTGGCACGATTATGGCGCTGATGGGCCCCAGTGGTGCTGGTAAATCGACCTTGCTCAGTTTAGTCGCGGGGTTTATTGAGCCGGTTAGCGGCAGTATTAAAGTTAATGACCAGTCGCTACTTGGTTTAGCGCCTTACCAGCGGCCATTTTCGATGCTGTTTCAACAACATAACTTGTTTGAACATCTGACAGTGCGCGACAATATTGGCTTAGGTTTGCACCCGGGGCTTAAATTGAGCGCTGTGCAGCAACGGCAAGTAGAACAAGCCGCGCAGCAAGTGGGGATTGCCGAGTATCTGGATCGTTTACCCAATCAGCTTTCCGGCGGTCAGCAGCAGCGAGTGGCGTTAGCGCGCTGCTTCGTTCAACCCAATCCGATTTGGCTGCTTGATGAGCCTTTTTCAGCTCTTGACCCGCTACTGCGTGAAGAGATGTTAGCTCTGGTTAAACAGTTGGCCGCTGAACGCCAGCGCACGGTCGTGATGGTGACCCATCATTTAAGTGATGCGCGGGCGATTGCCAGCCAAGTGGCTTTCTTAAGTCAGGGTAAGGTGCAAGTGGTGAGTGATTGTCAGGCGCTCAGTGTGCAGCATCCTTATCCTCAATTGGCACAGTTTATCGCGGCAGCAGTGAGTGAGGCGTAATAACGTTTACTCAATGGTGATCAATTGGCTATAAAAAAGGTTAGCTTGCGCTAACCTTTTTTGATCCTGTTGCTTAACACGCGATGGCTTGTTGCCGAGGCTGTTATTGCGCGGAATCCAGATCGTCTTCACTCTGTTCTTCGATCTCTTGCTTGGCCAACATGGCTTCTTTTAGCAGTTGGAAGATCTCGCGTGACGATTTTGGCGGCTTGTTGGCCGCTTTTTCTTTGGTGGCTTGACGGGCTAACAGACGTAGACGTTGACGATCCGCATCGGGATAGAGTGCCAGCGCTGCTTCAATCGCGCTATCGCCTTCCGCCACAATACGATCGCGCAACAGCTCTAACTTATGCAGTAAAGCTGTGGTTTGCGAATGTTTGTTACGCACTTTATCCAATGCGGTTTGTAGCGGTTCTGGGTCAATATGGCGCATCAATTTGCCAATATATTGCAACTGGCGGCGACGGGCTTCATTTTTAAAGCGCTGGGCATCTTTAATCGCTTCTGCCAGTTCTTCGGTCAGAGGGAATTTAGCTAATGCTGATGGCTTGAGCTCAACCAGCTCTTCACCCAGTTTTTGTAATGCCAGCATGTCGTTTTTCATTTCGGTTCTGCTGACCCAAATGATCTCTTCTTCCTCTTCCCAAGGGGCCTTCTGATTTTTACGTGCCATCTTCTTTCATCATGATGAGTTATTTATGTCGGCTATTTTAGCAAGAATCGTGGGGAGAAAGCGAAATTCTTGTTATCCTATTCACATTAATCACCCATGGTGGAATGAGAGATGGATGTAAAAGAGCGAGTTGCGCTGCAGCGCCAAGAGCTGGAAGCCGCAGTAGCCAGAGCATTAGAGCTGGCGGCGGCGAGTTCTGATGCGGCAGAAGTGGCGATCACCAAAAGTACCGGATTAAGTGTTTCGACCCTGATGGGCGAAGTTGAGAATGTTGAATTCAATAGTGATGGCGCATTGGGCATCACCGTCTATCGCGGTCAGCGCAAAGGCAGTGCTTCAACTTCGGATTTGAGTGAAAAAGCGATCCGACAAACCGTGTTAGCGGCGTTGGATATTGCTCAGTACACTTCACCAGACCCTTACGCTGGACCCGCACCACAAGAGTTGATGGTGCAGGAGATCCCAGATCTTGATTTATTTCATCCCGATGAGCCGGATCCGGATGTGGCCGCGCAAATGGCGATTGCTGCCGAGCAGGCTGCGTTAGGTTACAGCAAGCGGATTAAACAGAGTGATGGCGGTAGCTACGATAGCCATTATGGTCTGCGTGTGTATGGTAACAGTCACGGTTTATTAGCCAGCTATGCCTCAAGCCGCCACAGCATTAGCTGTAGCGTGATTGGCGAAGGGCGCAATGGCGAAATGGAGCGTGATTATAGCTATAGTGTCGCGCGTCATCGTGATGATTTATGGACACCAGAAACCGTCGGTTTACAAGCAGCACAAAGCACGGTTAGCCGGCTTGATCCACACAAGCTAAAAACAGGCCAGTATCCGGTGATGTTTGCCGCGGATGTGGCAACCGGTTTAATCGGTCATTTGGTGATGGCGATCAGCGGTGGCAATTTATATCGTAAATCGAGTTTTTTACTCGATCATCTTGGCAAGTCGATCCTGCCCGCTTGGTTTAATATCAGCGAGCGACCGCATGTCAAACGGGGTCTAGCTTCGAGCCCATTTGATAGTGAAGGGGTACGTACCCAAGATTTGGAGATCATCACCGATGGTGTGTTGGCGACCTATTTGCTGACCAGTTACGCGGCGCGCAAAATGCAGATGACCCCGACCGGCCATGCGGGTGGTATTCATAACTGGTATGTGAAATCAACTGGGCAAAATTACCAACAGATGCTCAAAGAGCTCGGTACTGGCTTGCTGGTCACCGAAGTGATGGGGCAAGGCGTGAATGTGGTCACTGGTGATTATTCACGCGGAGCGTCCGGTTTTTGGGTTGAAAATGGGGTGATTCAATATCCGGTGGCGGAAATTACCATCGCTGGCAATCTCAAACAGATGTTGCAACAGATCGTGGCTGTCGGCAGCGATATTGAAACGCGCTCACAGATCCAAACCGGTTCGATTTTGTTAGAAGCAATGAAGGTGGCTGGCGAGTAAATTCGTTGTTTGGATGGATTTAAGCATCAAAAAGCCGACGCTAAGTCGGCTTTTTGGTGGCTGGTTGAGCGGCTTTAATGGACTATCAACAAAGTGGCTAAACCGAGAAATACCGATAAACCAATCACATCGGTCACTGTGGTTAATGCCATTCCGCCAGCCAGAGCCGGATCGATATTCATTTTTTTGAGCAAAATCGGGATCGAAACACCAGCAATGCCAGCCACAATTAGGTTGGTCATCATTGCCGCCGAGATGATCGCACCGAGCATCCAGTCGCCTTTCCATGCCATGACAATCGTACCAATGATCAATGCCCACATAATGCCGTTGAGCAGGCCGATGGCCGCTTCTTTGAGCAGTAATTCGCGTTGGTTACTGTCACCGATATGACCCAGTGCCAAGCCACGGATCACCAGCGCCACGGTTTGGTTGCCAGCGACACCACCCATAGACGGAACTATGGTCATTAATACGGCGACCGCAGCCATCTGCTCTAGGGTGGCTTCAAACATATTGGAAACCGACGCTGCGGCTAGGGCGGCCAGCACGTTGGCTCCTAACCAAATACTGCGTTTTCGTGCCGATTTGACCACTGGAGCAAAGGTATCCTCATCATCGTTCATACCCGCCATACTCATCATCGAGTGCTCGGCGTCTTCACGAATGATATCAACCACATCATCGATGGTGATCCGGCCCACCAGATGCTGATTTTCATCGACCACTGGTGCGGAAACCCAGTTACGCCGTTCGAACAGATTGGCGATGTCCGAGTCTTTCATATCGACTTTGATCGCTTCATCGGCATCGTCCATCACTTCACTGACCGCTACATCAGGTTGGGTAGTCAGCAGGGTCGAGAGCGAAAGGTGACCAATCAGTTTACTTTCATCATCAATTACATACAGTGCGTCGGTTGCTTCTGGTAACTCACCTTTCATCCGTAAATAACGCAGCACAACATCGACATCAACATCGGCGCGAATGGTGATCACGTCGGTGTTCATCAAACCACCGGCGGTATCTTCTGGATAGGAGAGTGCGGTTTCCACTCGCAGGCGATCGGCGGCATCCATTTGTGCCAATACTTCACGTGACACATCATCTGGCAAGCTACGTAAAACATAGGCGACATCGTCGATGTCCATGCCTTCGGTCGCTTCGGCAAGCTTTTCCGGTGCCATCTTGGACACCAGCGCGTCCTTGACGTCTTCATTTAGCTCATCAAGAATCTCACCGTAATCTTCAGGATCCGTCAGCTGCCACAGTACCTCACGCGCTTTACGTGGTGAGGCTTCCAGTAGATGAGCAATATCTTCTGGCTCCATGTCTTGCAATTGGCGACGAACATGGACAAAGCGGCCGTTATCTAAGGCATCGGTGATTTCTTGGAGGGTGAGGTGAGCTTGGTCAAATTCGATTTGCTCGGCCATGGCTTCCCCCTAGGTTGGCGTTGGAATAATGGTCAGCATGGTAACTTAATTTACCCGCTTATTTAATAAGATCTTATTACCGATGATGGATTTATTTGCTCGGTTTAGGCTTGGCTTGATGATTGACTCTCTGGCAGGGTGGTAAAGCCGTAAAGGGGCCAGCGTTAGCCGCTAAGCCCAGGTTGCGCTTTAATCATCTTCATCAAACTTCTGTTCGATCAATTGACAGACCGCATTGAGCGCTGGTTGGGCTTGTGAGCCTTCAGCGGAGATTACCACCTGCTGCCCTTGCGCCGATTCGAGCATCAGCAGCCCCATCACGCTATCGGCAGTAGCCGTGCGGCCATCTTGGCTTTGCACAGTGAGTATTGCGTCAAATGATTGGGCCAATTGCACCAGTTTAATGGCGGCGCGGGCATGTAGGCCAAGGCGATTTTGGATCAGTACAGTTTGGCAGAGCTGCGACATAGTCACCTCTAGGATTGCTGTTTTTCCAATGAAGTATGGCGAATTTGTACCTGATGTCCCTGTGCGGCAAAATATTCACCCAGTTGTTGGGTTAGGTAAACTGAGCGATGCTTACCGCCAGTACAGCCAATCGCAATGGTCAGATAACTGCGGTTATTTTTTTCCAGCATGGGTAGCCAGTGTTCGAAGAAGGTTTGGATCTGCTGTTTGAGTTCCAGCACTTCACTATGGCTGGCTAAAAAGGCTTGGATGGGCGCATCCAGCCCAGTCAGTGGGCGCAGATCGGGCTGCCAATGTGGATTGGGCAAAAAACGCACATCAAATACGTAGTCAGCATCGGTCGGTAAACCGTATTTAAAGCCAAAGGATTGAAACACCATGACTAAGTCTTTGCGCTCACGTCCTTCAATACGCATGCGTACCGTTTCACTCAGATCATGCAACGATTGATTACTGCTATCGAGTAGCAGATCGGCTTGCTCTTTGAGCGGGGCCAGCAGCTGCTTTTCCAGCTCGATGGCTTGGGCAAGAGAGGGTTTACTGTGGCTGAGTGAGAGAGGGTGAATGCGCCGTGTTTCGCTATAACGTTTGAGCAGGGTTTCTGGATTGGCGTCTAAAAACAGCATGCTGACATCGTTATTCTGCTTGAGCTGATTGAGCACATCCTGCACTAGCCCCGGCTCTTTGGGCAGATTACGAATATCAATACTGACCGCGACGTTTTGCTGGCTACCTTGTACCGATTGAATGAAAGCGGGCAATAAGCTAACCGGTAGGTTATCGACACAGTAATAGCCTAAGTCTTCTAACACTCGTAATGCGACACTTTTACCCGCACCCGACTGGCCGCTGACTACGATTAAACGCATGAGGTTGACCTATTATTGATTAATCATCAGGTTGATTAACCATGATGTCATACAGTTGCTGATCGCTTGCTGCGTTGCGCAGTTGTTTGAGGATCTGCTTATCGTTGAGGCGTTCTGCCATGCAAGCCAAAGTTTTCAAATGTTCTTTACATTGTTCTTCAGGGACCAGTAGCGCAAACAGTAGGTCAACGGGTCGGTTATCAATCGCATCAAATTCAATCGGCTCTGCACATTGCAGTAAAACCGCGATCGCATGTTCACTGTTGGACATGCGTGCATGGGGGATAGCGATGCCGTTGCCAATTCCGGTACTACCCATTTTTTCACGGCTGAGCATACACTCAAACAGCTCGGTAGAATTTTGACCAGTGTGCAGGGCAGCGACTTCGCTGATGATTTCTAGTGCTCGTTTTTTACTAGAACATTGGACTGCACTTTTGGTGCAGTCCAATGAAAGTACTTCGCTCAATTGCATGATTAATAACTACTTAGTTTTTCTTTATGCTTGTTCAATTGTCGAACCAATTTATCCACCACACTATCGATGGCGGCATACATGTTTTCATCGTCCGCGTGGGCGTGAATTTCGGCTTGGTTTACGTGGAGCGTAGCTTCGGCGATCTGACGCAGTTTTTCAACACGTAAAATAACTTGAATGTGATTAATGTGGTCGAAAAAACGCTCAAGTTTGTCAAATTTGGAGTGAACATAGTCTTGCATTGAATCGGTAAGATCAATGTGATGGCCTTGAATATTGATTTGCATAGACTTTCCTTCTCTAGTTTAGGCCTATAGTAGGCGTTTACGCTGACTCGATGGGGCGATGCCGAGTGATTCGCGGTATTTAGCGATGGTACGCCGCGCCACTTGGATGCCTTGGTCTGCGAGTAGGGTGGCGATCTTGCTGTCACTTAGTGGCTTAGCGGGTGTTTCCGCCGCCACTAATTTTTTGATCAGCGCCCTGATCGCCGTAGACGAGCACTCTCCGCCATTGTCGGTACTGACGTGACTGGAGAAGAAGTACTTCAACTCAAAAATGCCGCGTGGAGTATGCATGTATTTCTGCGTGGTGACTCGCGAAATCGTCGATTCATGCATCTCTACCGCCAGTGCTACATCGTTAAGCACCATCGGCTTCATTGCTTCTTCACCATACTCGAAGAAATCGTGCTGGTGTTCTACGATGCACTTGGCAACTTTGAGTAGCGTCTCGTTTCTACTTTCTAAACTTTTGATCAGCCATTTCGCTTCCTGCAAGTTGCTACGAATGTAATTGCTGTCGGCATTATTGCCGCGCATTAGGCTAGCGTACTGCTGATTGACCTTAAGTTTAGGGATGCTATCTGGGTTGATGGTGACCAACCATCGCCCTTGTTCTTTATACACTGATACATCTGGGATGACATATTCTGCGTGATCTTGGGCAATGCGACTGCCTGGACGTGGGTCGAGTTGCTGGATCAGTTGCAAAATTTCGCGTAACTCTTCTTCTTTGAGCTTAGTCTCTTTCAGAATAGTTTTGTAATCGCGATTGCCTAAATCATCAATATAGTGTGCGAGTAGTTGCTGTGCCTCGTTTAACCAAGGGGTATCGCTTGGATAAGTGGTGAGCTGCAGCAATAAACAGTCTTGCAAATTGAGTGAGGCGACGCCGAATGGATCGAATTGCTGAATACGTTTACGTACTGCTTCGATTTCATCGAGTTCAATATCCTCACTGTGCAAGCTCTCTTGGATTTCTTCAAGTGAGACAGTTAAATAACCGTAATCGTCGATCGCATCGATTAACGCAACGGCAATGGTGCGATCGACGTCACTAAATGGGGTTAAATCGAGTTGCCAATGCAGGTAATCTTGCAGAGTTTGGGTGGTCTCACCTTGGTAAATCGGCGCATCATCATCAAGGGCGAGGCCAGTACTGCCGGTATTAGCGCTGTAAACTTCATCCCAAGTGGTATCCATTTCTAATTCGGCGCTGATCTCTGAGCGTTCAATCAGCTCTGAGCTGTCTTGTGGTTCAGATTCATAGTGCTCTTGATCATGGGCGGTTTCTTCTGGTGACGCTTGATTGTCCGGTGCCGGCGTGTCGTCTTGGTGCTCTTCCACTTCTAACAATGGGTTAGATTCTAAGGCTTCCTGAATTTCTTGCTGCAAATCCAGCGTCGAAAGCTGCAGTAGACGAATCGCCTGTTGCAGTTGCGGAGTCATGGCTAATTGTTGACCAAGCTTGAGCTGTAATGACGGTTTCATGCAGTAATGGATGCCTTGTTATTGTTAGTATGGGGTGGACTCTACGCGTTGGTTAATCATAGGCGGAATTGTTCGCCGAGATAAACCTGCTTAACTTGCTCGTTATTGAGCACCTCTTGTGGGCTGCCTTCAGCAATCAGGCGGCCTTGGCTGACAATATAGGCTTTCTCACACACATCGAGCGTTTCACGCACGTTGTGATCGGTGATGAGAACTCCTAAGCCACGATCACGCAGATGTTCAATGATCTTTTTAATATCGATGACCGAAATGGGGTCAACCCCCGCAAAAGGCTCATCAAGTAAGATAAATTGTGGGTTAGCCGCCAGTGCGCGGGCAATCTCTACTCGGCGACGTTCACCTCCGGATAAGGCCATGCCAGCACTTTTGCGAATGTGTTGTATATGGAACTCTTCCAGCAGATCTTCGAGTCGGTCTTGACGCTCTTCATGGGTCAGCTCTTCGCGGGTTTGCAGTACCGCCATGATGTTATCTTCGACCGAGAGTTTGCGGAAAATCGAGGCTTCTTGTGGTAAATAGCCAATTCCCATCCGTGAGCGGCTGTGCATCGGTAGGATGCTGATGTCGTTGTCATCAATGGTGATCACCCCTTCATCACGCGCTACTAGGCCGACAATCATGTAAAACGAGGTGGTTTTACCCGCACCATTGGGGCCGAGTAGCCCGACAATTTGGCCAGATTCAACTTGCAAGCTGACATCCGAAACCACTTTGCGTTTTTTATAGCTTTTGGCTAAGTGCTGTGCTTTTAAAATGGCCATGATTACTCTTGAATGACTTGTGGTTGAAGAACGGTCGAGACGCGCCCTTTGCCATCGCTATCGGCAACCAGCTTTTGTGTGCTGATTTTGTAGCGAATTTTGCTGCCGCGAATTTCACTGTCATCTTGTGCGAGCATGGCTTTATTGACCATCACTAATTCATCATCACGCACTTTGTAGTACAGCTCTTTCGCTTCTCCGTACAGAGTTTTACCTTCATCAGTTAGCTGCGAGAACGTGGCCACATTACCGTAACCTTCAATCTCTTCAATTTTGCCGTTGTCGAGGTTGCGGATCACGATCAGCTTATCGGCATTGATAGTGATGCTGCCTTGTTTGAGTTTCACATCGCCCAAGAAGGTAACGCGGTTGCTCTTCATATCCAGTTGTTGACTATCCGAGTCGATGTAAACCGGCTGTTCCCTGTCGGTAGAGAGTGCATAAGCCTGAGTCGAGGCGAGCAAACAAGCAATAAGGCTAAGGTGTGAGCGTTTCATATCTACCTTGTACTTGGTTATACAGTTCAGCCGAGTGATCGGCAAAATTGCCTTTCATCGCTTGACCATGTGTTTCAAATTGTGGACCGTGCAGTTTGACTGGCTTGTCGGCCCAAAAATCACGACTTTTCAGTTGGATGCTCATTTCACTGGTGGTCAGAGCATCAAAGCCTGAGTCAGGCAGTAAATTGTTCGCCACCACATCATCATATAAAGTCAGTACCTGATCTTTGCTCAGAATACCGCGACGGGCGGTGATTTCCCATTCTTGTAGCGTGCCTTGCTGATACACTTTGAGTATCGGTGCTTTAAACAGGGTATTACCACTTTTCGCATAGTGATCCAGATTGGTTGAGGTAATCACATAGCTGCGAATGCCTTGTTCACTGTACGAGATATTCTCTAAATTTTTGCCGCTGAACATTGGCAGCTCAAGATTCGGCGCGACCTGAATCTTGCTGGCTTGGTTTTGCTCAAGCAAGTAATACAGCGACCAAGTCGCAATAAACAGCAATAATACGTACACAATACGCGGTAAAGTCATAGGCTCAAGCCTTTATGCACATCCAATTCATCGCGCGCTTGTAAGATTAAATCACACACCTCACGCACCGCGCCGTAACCGCCTTTAATATGGGTAACATAATTAGCGCGCTGAGCCAATAATGGATGGCCGTCGGCGACGCACACGCGCAGCGCCACTTTTTCCATGACTGGCCAATCAATCAAATCATCACCAATATAACCCGTGTGTTCAGGACGGATCGCCAGTCGGCGACAAATGTCATTATAGGCTTGCACCTTATCATCCTGTCCCTGATAGATCAGTGAAATACCCAACGCTTTCATTCGATTTTCAACAATTTGTGAACGGCGACCAGTAATGATCGCGATCTCAACCCCTGCGCTCATCAGGGCTTTAACCCCATAACCATCACGGGTATGGAAGGTTTTCAGCTCTTCCCCTTGATTACCCATGTAGATCAAGCCATCGGAAAATACGCCGTCTACATCACAAATCAGCAGCTTGATCTGTTTGGCAATCGCGAGCAGTGAAGGTTCCACTGTGCCATACAGGGTTGCAACGCGAGTGCTCATTACATGACTCCTGCTTTAAGGAGATCATGCATATTGAGTGCGCCGACTAATTTGTGGTTTTCCACCAGCATCAAACCGTTAATCCGTTTCGCTTGCATCAGATTAAGCCCTTCTACCGCTAGCAAATTGGGTTGAGCAACGGTCGGATGGCAAGTCATTACTTGTGCAATCGTGGTACTGTGAATATCAATCCGCTTATCAAGGATACGGCGTAAATCGCCATCAGTAAAAATTCCGAGCAATTGATCTTGTTCATCAACGATGGCGGTCATACCGAGCCCTTTTTGGCTGATCTCCAGCAGTGCATCGCGGATCAGTGCGTGCGGGGCGACTTTAGGCAGTGCGTCGCCGCTGTGCATAATGTCGTTAAGTTTAAGTAATAGTTTACGTCCAAGTGCGCCGCCAGGATGAGACAGAGCAAAATCTTCCGCGGTAAAGCCGCGCGCTTGCATCACCGCGACCGCCAAGGCATCGCCCATGACTAGGGTTGCGGTCGTGCTTGAGGTTGGCGCTAATTCTAATGGGCACGCTTCACGTGGCACGGTGATTTGCAGATGGATATCCGCCAGTTTCGCCATATTGGAATGGGGATTACCGGTCATGCTGATCACGCGGATGTTCAAGCGTTTGAGCACGGGTAACAGAAATAAAATCTCCGATGATTCTCCGGAGTTTGAGATCGCTAGCACGATGTCACCACGTTCAATCATGCCGAGATCGCCATGTGAAGCTTCGCCAGGATGGACAAAAAATGCAGACGTTCCGGTGCTGGCCAAGGTAGCGGCAATTTTTTTACCGATGTGTCCCGATTTGCCCATGCCCATCACCACCACTTTGCCAGTTTGGTTGGCTAACATCATGCGACATGCGTTAACAAAATCGGTATTGATGTATTGTTCTAATTGTTGCAACGCCGCAATTTCGGTTTGCAGTACTTGTTTCGCCACCGCTTGGTAATCAAATGAGTTGGACATCCGCAATATTCCTCTTTCGCGCCGTTAAATATTCAGCAATAGGTAACTAATGTAACCGATGAAGCAGCTTAGCAGTAGTGCGCCTTCCCAGCGGCTAATTTGGCGACGCTTACCCAACACCAGCGCGACTAACAGCAGTGAAACGCCCAGCATCACCCAAAAATCACGCCCCATCGCTTGTGAACTAAGGAGTGATGGATTGAGTAAACCGGGGATCCCCATGACCGCTAAAATGTTAAACACGTTGGAGCCGATAATATTACCCACTGCCATGTCATCTTCGCCCTTGAGCGCACCGGCTAAAGAAGCGGCCAGCTCTGGCAAGCTAGTGCCAATCGCAATAATGGTTAAACCGATCACCAGATCGCTCATTCCGAAATATTTGGCGATCACCACTGCGTTATCCACCAGCATACTCGCGCCGAGCGGCAGTAGGATCAGCCCCACGATTACCCAAAACAGTGCATGGCGATTATTCACCCCAGCCGGAATTTCTGATGCTTGTTCATCGAGTAAGGTATCGCCATGGGATTGCTCTTTGCGGCTAATTTGTAGCATGATCAAAATGAACACACTAAACAGGCCGATCAGTAAGATGCCTTCATAAAAGCCGAGGTAGTTGTCCCATAAGATCATGCCAGCGATCAGCGTGACACCAAGCATGATTGGCAGTTCACGGCGGATCACCGCAGAGCCAATCGAGAGCGGTTTAACCATCGCGGTGATACCTAAAATCAGCGCAATATTCGCAATGTTGGAGCCCAACACATTACCGACCGCCGTATCGGTTTTGCCTTCTAATGCGGCGGTCGCTGAAACCATCATTTCTGGCGCAGAGGAGCCCATGGCCAGTATGGTCATACCGATCACTAAAGGGGAGATCCCGATATTGCGGGCTAATGCCGCTGAACCAAACACTAATTTGTCTGCACCCCAGACTAAGATCGCGAGACCGATAAACAGCAAGACCACCGCTTCAAGCATGATGATTTCCAAATAATAAATGAATACTAACGCCATCGATGCTGAAGTGAGAGATGCAATATATGCCATCCTAATCAGTGAGTTAACCCATTTGATTATGAATTTATTCATCCTCAATCATCTGCAGCGAGTTAGGCCGAGAATTGATCGCTAATTTTGACTTGTTGGTCATTAAAAGGGAAGCTGAAGTTCGAATTAATTGCGCTGATCCACGAGCGTTGTTGGGCATCCACAGGTGATTGATGACCAGTAACGGCGGCATGCCACACGCTTAACCTATATTGGATGGATTGTGCTTAAATCGACATGTTAGCCACTGGTTGGCGAAACCAAGTCGGGTGAGTCAATCGTCTATGCTTAATTAAGAAGCTACCTAATTAAGAAGCTACCTAGGTGGTCATTGAAGTATTGGTGGATTGCGATCGCTGACGGTGCTTGTGACAAATCTTGGTCAAGAACCGTGCCTCGCACTGCGGTATGCTTTTAATTGCACCATATTGTGCATTATCATGCGCATTCTTACCGGATGTCGATTTAACTAACGCATCGATTTCACTAACAAGTCGATTTAGCTAATACATCGATTTAACTAACGTGTTGATCTAACTAAGAAGTGCTCGTATGTCCCAACCTGACTTAGTCACCATCAAAAATTTACGCTTCTCACGTTCGCGCCGGGTCATTTTTGATGATATTGATCTGCATGTTCCGCGCGGTAAAGTTACCGCGATCATGGGGCCATCCGGGATCGGTAAAACCACCTTGCTACGTTTAATTGGTGGCCAGCTGCTGCCAGAGCACGGTGAAATTTGGTTTGATGGTGAAAATATTCCGACTCTCAGCCGACGTAAACTGTATCGCGCGCGTAAAAAAATGAGCATGTTATTTCAATCCGGCGCGCTGTTTACCGATCTCAACGTCTTCGACAATGTGGCTTATCCGCTGCGTGAGCATACCGAATTGGATGAGGCGCTGATCAAAAGCTTAGTGCTGCTGAAATTAGAAGCGGTGGGTTTACGTGGTGCGGCCAATTTAATGCCTAGCGAGCTGTCTGGTGGCATGGCGCGCCGCGCGGCTTTGGCTCGTGCGATCGCGCTGGATCCTGAACTGATCATGTATGATGAACCTTTCGTTGGACAAGATCCGATCACTATGGGCGTTCTAGTCGAGCTGATCCGCAACCTTAACCAAGCCTTGGGCGCGACTTCGGTAGTGGTTTCGCACGATGTGCCAGAAGTGATGAGTATTGCTGACTGGGTATATCTGCTAGCTGATGGCAAAGTGATCGCACAAGGCTCACCGCAAGCGCTGCGCGATAATCCTGATCCGCGTGTCCAACAATTTTTATGCGGTGATGCTGATGGCCCAGTGCCATTTCGTTTCCCTGCCCAGCCACTAGAACAGGAGCTGTTTAGTGCTAAATGATGTAATGCAGTGGGTAAGCCGTATCGGCCAGCGAGCTCTGGCGATCTGCGAAACCTTTGGCCGTGCCAGTTTAATGCTGTTTGGTGCCCTGGTTGGACGGCCGCAACCGGTGCGTAATTTCCCGCTCTTACTACGCCAGCTATACAGTATTGGGGTGCAATCGTTGGCGATTATCATGGTTTCTGGCCTGTTTATTGGCATGGTGCTGAGCTTGCAAGGCTATGTGATCTTGGTCGATTACGGTGCGGAAACCAGTTTAGGTCAAATGGTGGCGTTATCATTGCTGCGTGAGCTGGGACCTGTGGTGACAGCCCTGCTGTTTGCTGGGCGTGCTGGCTCGGCATTAACCGCAGAAATTGGTTTGATGAAAGCAACGGAACAGCTCTCTAGCTTAGAAATGATGGCGATTGATCCGCTCAAACGGGTGATTGCCCCACGCTTTTGGGCCGGAGTTATTTCGATGCCGCTGCTGGCGATGATTTTTATGGCGATTGGCATCTGGGGCGGGCAGTTAGTCGGTGTGGATTGGAAAGGGATTGATCACGGCAGTTTCTGGTCGGCGATGCAATCCTCGGTTGAATTGGGACAAGATATTGGCAACAGCGCACTCAAGTGTGTGGTGTTTGCGTTTACGGTAACTTGGATTGCTTTGTTTAATGGTTATGACGCGGTTCCGACTTCGGAAGGGATCAGCCGAGCGACGACTCGCACGGTAGTACACTCATCACTAGCCGTTCTTGGGCTAGATTTTATTCTAACCGCATTGATGTTTGGGAATTGATCATGCAACAAACACGAAAAATTGAATTTTGGGTTGGCAGCTTTGTGCTGGCTGGAATTTGCGCGATATTGGTGATGATTTTTCAGGTCGCTGACGTCAAAGGATTGGGCGCAACCAATACTTATCGTCTGACCGCAGAATTTGACAACATTGGCAGTCTCAAGGTGCGCTCGCCAGTCAAAGTGGGTGGCGTGGTAGTGGGGCGTGTGGAATCGATCGCGCTCAACAAAACGCGTTTGTTGCCAACAGTAACGCTGGCGATTGATAGTCAATATGACCAGTTTCCAGAAAACTCCAGCTTACAGATCTTAACTTCAGGTTTGATCGGTGAGCAGTATTTAAGTTTAGTGCCCGGTTTTGTGTTTGAAGATGAAGCGATGCTTAAAGAGGGCGATCGGATTGAAGACACTAAATCTGCATTAGTATTGGAAGATTTGATTGGCCAAGTGCTGTACAGCGTCGGTGGATCAGACAAAGAGAAAAAGGAATAAGTGATGTGGAAAAAAGCGTTACTCCTAGCGAGTGCAATGTTAATGCCTTGGCTCGTGACAGCGGCAACCATTGATACCAGCAACCCTTACCAAATGATGAAAGCCGTTGCTGAGCAGTCGTTTGAGCGTCTAAAAAACGAACAGCCTCAAGTGCGTCAAGATCCGCAATATTTGAAAGTGATTGTCGAGCAAGAGTTGATGCCTTATGTCAACGATCAGTACGCGGCGCTTAAATTACTCGGCCCGAATCTCAGAGGTGCTAAGCGTGAAGATGTGGCCGAGTTTGTCAAAGCATTTCGCGCTTATCTGGTGACGAGTTACGCGCAGGTCTTGACTCAATACAGCAATCAAACCATTGAGTTTGCTCCTCCAATGCCACTGGAAGAGGATCGCCGCATTGCCAGCGTCAAAGTCGATATTGTCGATGCGCCACGTCCCAACATTAAACTTGAGTTTAAGCTGCGCCAAGAGAAATCGGGCGAGTGGAAAGCATTTGATCTGATCGCCGAAGGCGTGAGTCTGCTCTCTAGTAAACAGTCCGAATGGAACGGAAAAATTCGTCAGCAAGGTATTTTAGCCACCGCGCAGGAACTTGAACAATTGGCTAAACAGCCGATTCGTTTTGAGAGTCAAAGCCAATGAGTCATCCGCAGTGGCAAGCAATCAATGACCATCAATTTGGCTTAAGCGGCGAGTTGGATCGTGATTCGGTGCCGCAATTATGGATCTTGCTCAAAAATTGGCAGCCGCCAGCAAGGCAAATCGAGATTTCTTTGCAGCAAGTTGGCAGAATCGACTCGGCGGGTATGGTGTTGTTAATTCACTTAATAGAGCATGCAAAACGAAGAAACTGTCATATAATGCTCAGCTTCGTGCCAGAACAACTGCGCACACTGTTTCAGTTGAGCAATATTGAACATTTGATGTCTCAACACATAGCCAGACCAACCGAGGTGAATGGTGGATAGCGCACAAGTCCAACAAATTTTACAGCAAGCCCTTAATCTTGAAGAAATTCAGGTAACAGGTGAGGGCAGTCATTATCAAGTGATTGCGGTTGATGCTTGCTTTGCCGATATGAGCCGCGTGAAGAAACAGCAGATGATTTATGCCCCGTTGATGGGATACATCCAGCGCAATGAGATTCATGCGGTCACAATGAAAACGTTTACCCCACAAGAATGGGCACGCAATAAGAAGTTGATGTCCCTGTAAGGTTTTTATGGAAAAGTTTCGAGTTATTGGGTCAAATCAACCTCTTCAAGGTGAAGTGACCATTTCTGGCGCTAAAAACGCCGCCTTGCCAATTTTATTTGCCGCGATTTTGGCCGAGCAACCAGTTGAGGTTGCCAATGTTCCCCATCTGCGTGATATCGACACCACCATGGAGCTGCTTGAGCGTTTGGGCGCAAAAGTTGAGCGTAATGGTTCGGTACATGTCGACGCAGGTCCGATCAATCAATACTGTGCGCCTTACGATTTGGTGAAAACCATGCGCGCTTCAATTTGGGCGTTAGGCCCATTGGTGGCGCGTTTTGGCCAAGGGCAAGTCTCTTTACCGGGAGGCTGTGCGATTGGTGCGCGTCCGGTTGATCTGCATATTCACGGCTTAGAGCAACTTGGTGCGACCATCACTTTAGAAGATGGTTATGTCAAAGCGCATGTCGATGGCCGTTTAAAAGGCGCGCACATTGTGATGGATAAAGTCAGTGTGGGTGCCACGATCACTATTATGTGCGCCGCGACTTTAGCCGAAGGTACCACAGTGTTGGATAACGCAGCCCGTGAGCCGGAAATTGTTGATACAGCGATGTTCCTCAACCAACTGGGCGCCAAAATCTCTGGGATGGGTAGTGATACGATTACCATCGAAGGAGTGGAACGCCTTGGTGGTGGCAAGCACACTGTGGTGCCGGATCGGATTGAAACCGGTACCTTTTTAGTCGCCGCCGCCGTCTCGCGTGGCAAAATTATTTGTCGTAACACGCATGCGCATTTACTCGAAGCGGTATTGGCTAAGCTGGAAGAAGCGGGCGCGGCGATTGAGGTCGGTGCAGATTGGATCAGCCTTGATATGACGGGGCGCGAGCTAAAAGCGGTTAATGTGCGTACTGCGCCACACCCTGGTTTCCCCACCGATATGCAAGCGCAATTTACTTTGCTCAACATGATGGCGAAAGGCAGTGGCATGATCACTGAAACGATTTTTGAAAATCGTTTTATGCATGTGCCTGAGTTAAAACGCATGGGAGCGAAAGCGGAAATTGAAGGCAACACTGTGATTTGTGGTGATGTTGAACGCTTAAGTGGCGCGCAAGTGATGGCGACCGATTTACGCGCTTCGGCGAGTTTAGTGATTGCTGGTTGTATCGCTAAAGGCGAAACCATTGTCGATCGTATCTACCATATTGACCGTGGTTATGAGCGGATCGAGGATAAACTCTCAGCGCTGGGCGCTAAGATCGAGCGTTTCCGCGACCCGCGTTAAATTTTCCATTTATAAATGGGCCGAAATCCAATGATTTCGGCCTTTTTATTCTAGCCCTTTGGGAGAGATAGCATGATTGCTGTATTGCGTATCTTCGCCGTGGCCGTATTTGCCATTGTGATGTTTGTATTTGGTTGTGGCTACTGCTTGCTTAGTCCGCGCAACCCAAAACATGTGTATACCTTTGGTAAAAAATTTGCCGCGATGTCAAAAGTGTTCGGGATTCAACTGGAATACCGAGCTCCTGCTGATATCGATCAGCGTGGTCAGCATGTGTACATTGCTAACCATCAAAATAACTGGGATCTCTTTACCGTATCTAAAGCGGTCACTCCAAAAGTGGTGACGGTGGGTAAAAAAAGCTTGGCTTGGATGCCGCTGTTTGGCCAGCTGTATTGGTTGACCGGTAATATTTTGATTGATCGTAGCAATAAAGCCAAAGCCAAAGGCACAATAGATCAAGTGATTGATTCAATGCGCCACAGTGATGTTTCGGTGTGGATGTTTCCTGAAGGAACTCGCTCACGCGGACGCGGTTTATTGCCATTTAAAGCCGGTGCCTTTCATGCGGCGATTGGTGCTGGGGTGCCGATCATTCCGATTGTGTGTAGCTCGACCGATAAGCTTAGCTTTAATCGCTGGAACAACGGGCATGTGATTGTCGAGGTGTTACCACCAATCAGCACTGAAGGCTACAGCAAAGAGAATATTCGCGAGCTGTCCCAGCGTTGCCATCAGCAGATGCAAGCTAAGCTCGCCGAGTTGGATGCCGAAGTGGCAGAGCTGAACTGTAAAGCCTAGTCGCAGAGTTGATTGATACGAATAAAAAGGGTTGCCTGTGGCAACCCTTTTTGTATTTGAGATCCAATCAATCGGATTACTTACGCACCGCGATGGCTTCAATTTCGATGCCGACATCTTTTGGCAGTCGTGCCACTTCGACGCAAGAACGCGCTGGGTAATGGGCGACTTTATGTTCATCAAAGAACGCACCGTAGACTTGGTTTACGCTAGCAAAGTCATTGAGATCTTTGACAAAGACCGTCATTTTAACAATGTCACCCACGGTAAGGCCTGAAGCTTCCACTACCGCTTTTACGTTATCCAGTGATTGGCGAGCTTGCGCTGCGATATCGCTAGGAATGTCACCGGTGGTTGGATTGACTGGGATTTGCCCAGAAGTGAGCACCATATTGCCCAGATCAATCCCTTGAATATAAGGGCCAATTGCCGCTGGGGCTGCTTGCGTATGCAGAACTTTTGTCATGTTGGTTATCCGTCAGTTATTACCAAATCGCCGTTTAGTTTGCCTGTAAACCCTGCATGGGTAAAGCGCCACGTCACTGGCGCTCTGCTTGCTTAGGCTTCGATTTCGGTCACGACATCGCGGGCAAATACTTTTTCACAGTATTTGCACTTAAGCCGGATATCCTGATTTTTCTCAATAATTTTAAAGCTGCTTTCTACCGGCTCATTATGTGAAATACAGTTGCTATTTGGGCAGGCAAACACATTATTGATCCGCGTCGGTAGCTGGAGCGCCAATTTTTTCACCACTTGATAGTCTTCAATCTGATTGACGGTGGCATGTGGCGCATACAGCGCAAGTTTGTTGGCTTGTGCTTCACTGATGAATACATTTTCAATTTTGAGCAGATCTTTGCTACCCAGCGCTGAAGACGGTAGATTAAGGCCGATGGTGACACGTTGCGCGGAATGGTGCATATCAAACAGTTTCAGCACTTTAATCCCTACTTGTGCTGGAATATGGTCAATCACCGTGCCGTTGTTGATCGCTTCAACTTGTAGTTTGGTCTCTTTTGTCATGATCGGTTCTCCTTACAACGATTCGTTTAAAACCAAAGCCAGCAGGGCTTCACGAGCATAAACCCCGTTTTCAACCTGTTGGAAATAGTAAGCGTGTGGGGTTTTATCAACATCGGTGGTGATTTCATCCACACGTGGTAGTGGATGCAACACTTTGAGATTAGTGCGAGCTTGATTGAGGTGGGCGGCAGTCAAAACGTACGCCGATTTAATATGCACGTACTCAGACTCATCGAACCGCTCTTTTTGCACACGGGTCATGTACAGAATATCGAGCTCAGGGATCACGCTTTCCATATCGTTGAACATTTGATACTGCACACCAGCTTCATCGAGTTCTTCACAGATGTAATCCGGCATCGCCAGTGCTTCAGGAGCGACAAAGAAGAAGCGGTTATTATCAAATTTAGCCAGAGCTTGCGCCAGCGAGTGTACGGTACGGCCATATTTCAAATCGCCGACAAACGCTACATTGAGATTATCGAGTCGCCCTTGCGTTTCAAAAATAGAGTACAGATCCAGTAAGGTTTGTGATGGGTGCTGGTTAGAGCCGTCACCCGCGTTAATCACTGGCACGCCATTAGAAAATTCAGAAGCTAAACGCGCCGCCCCTTCTTGTGGGTGGCGCATCACAAACGCATCAACATAAGAGGAAATCACGCGTACTGAATCGGCCAGCGTTTCGCCTTTTTTGGCCAGCGAGGTATTACCGCCGTTATCAAAGCCAATCACGCTGCCGCCGATACGTTGAATAGCAGTTTCGAACGAGAGGCGAGTACGGGTAGAGGGTTCAAAGAAACAGCTCGCCACCACCTTGTGCTTGATCAATTCAGGATTGGGTTGGGCCTTCAGTTGGCCTGCGGTTTTCACAATCAACTCCAACTCTGCGCGCGAGAGTTCAGCAATCGAGATAATGTGCTTTTGGTAAAGCGAATTCGCCATGATCGTCTTCCCTATATGTTCTAATAGCTATAAAAAAGCCCCCCATAAGGGAGGCTTTAACAAATCAATGAGGGGAAAAACAGCGGCGCTAGTAAGCCAAACGACTGACTACTATTGACACTATTTTGAGCTGCACGTTGTGCAAATTTCATTGGCTACCCCTCAGACAAACGGTCGAAATTATACGCCGAAAGTTTGTGAGCGCAAGCGATTACATCACACTGTGCGGGGATATTCGGTCACTTATCGTCGCCAATCTATGTCAGCTAGCCTAAGGTTGCCACCATCACCGCTTTGATGGTGTGTAAGCGGTTTTCGGCTTGATCAAACACAATTGAGTGGGCTGATTCAAAGACCTCTTCGGTGACTTCTAAGCCTTGCATGTCATATTGAGCGGCGATTTGTTGGCCAAGCAGCGTTTCATCATTATGAAAGGCCGGTAAACAGTGCATAAATTTGACCTGTGGGTTGCCGGTCGCTTGGATGGCCTCCATGTTGACTTGATAAGGCTTCATTAACGCCACTCGTTCGTCCCACGCCTCGGCCGCTTCTCCCATTGAAACCCACACATCGGTGTAGAGGAAATCACAGCCTTTAACGCCTTGTTGCACCTCTTCGCTCAAGGTAATTTTGGCCCCAGTTTGCTTGGCAATCTGTTGGCAGGTTGCCACCAAGTCGTCATTTGGCCAGTAGGCTTTTGGCGCGATTAAGCGAATGTCCATGCCCATTTTCGCGGCACCGACCATCAGGGAGTTGCCCATGTTGTTACGTGCATCGCCCAGGTAGGCGAACTTGATTTGATGCAGTGGTTTACCATCGCCATGCTCTTGCATGGTGAGCAGGTCGGCCAATATTTGGGTTGGATGAAACTCATCGGTTAAACCATTCCATACTGGTACGCCAGCATATTGACCGAGCTCTTCAACAATTGCTTGGCCAAAACCACGATATTGAATGCCGTCATACATGCGACCTAATACGCGCGCGGTATCTTTCATCGACTCTTTATGGCCAATTTGTGAACCGGATGGGCCGATGTAAGAGACTTGTGCCCCTTGATCGAAGGCTGCAACTTCAAAGGCGCAGCGTGTCCGAGTCGACGACTTTTCAAAGATCAGCGCAATATTTTTGCCTTGCAGCTTTTTCTGCTCAGTACCAGCGTATTTGGCTCGTTTTAGCTCAGCAGCTAAATCCAGCAGAAAGTGGATCTCTTTGGTGGTGAAGTCGAGTAGCTTGAGAAAATTGCGGTTGCGTAAATTGAAAGCCATTGGCTGATCCTTATTTGGCGATTCCAGTTGCGCTCAGTAAATCATAAAAATGCCGCAAAAGTGAATAAATATTTATCATTGGTAAATAAAAACCGCGATAAAAACGAGGTAATAAGGTGAGATGCAGATAACATCTCACCTTGCTGGTTTATAAATTTTGCTCAGCGAATTCAGCCAAGCGGCTGCGTACCACGCCATTCAGATGGATGTTGGCGCTGCCTGCAAAGTTTTTGAAGCGCTCAACCATGTAGGTGAGGCCGGAAGTGACAGGGGTTAAATAGTGCGAGTCAATTTGCGCTAAGTTACCTGAGCAGACAATCTTGGTGCCTTCACCACAGCGAGTAATGATGGTTTTGATTTGTGAAGCGGTCAGATTCTGGCACTCATCGAGCAGCACAAAGGCATTTTGGATTGAGCGGCCACGCATAAAGTTGATCGATTTAAACTGAATATTGGCTTTATCGCAGATGTATTTGAGTGAGCCTTCAGTGCAGTGATCATTTTTATGCAGCGCTTCTAAGGTATCGGTGATTGAAGCGAGCCACGGCAGCATTTTTTCTTCTTCGCTACCGGGTAAAAATCCAATCGATTCACCAATATCCGGTGTGTTGCGAGTGACGATGATTTTATCAAACATTTTACGCTCAAGCGTTTGCTCTAAGGCGGCGGCCATGGCGAGCAAGGTTTTACCACTGCCAGCCGCTCCGGTGAGGATCACCAGATCCATTTCAGGGTCGAGCAGCGCATCGAGCGCCATAGCTTGGTAAATATTTTTCGGGGTGATGCCCCAAGCGCGACGATGCAACATGCGATCGCGGCTTAGATCACGTAGGGTTAATTTATCGCCATCAATACTTTCGACTCGCGCGGCGAAATCGCTATCTTCATCGATCACATATTGATTGAGAAAGGTCGGGTCAAAAGGGGCGCGATCTAATTTATGAAAGGTGTGGCCAGCTAAAGTGTAGCTTTCAACCTCGGCGACACTATCCCAAAACCGTCCAGCGCGAGTTTGAAAGCCTTTAGTCAGATACTGAATGTCATCAATCAGTTGATCGGTACGATAGTCTTCAACCTGTAACACCCCAGCGCCTTTGGCCCGCAAACGCATATTAATGTCTTTGGTGACCAATACCACTGGGCGTGGGGCGTGCTGAGTTTGTAAGTAGAGCACCGCATTGAGGATCCGGTTATCCCCCTCTTTATCGGTAAACGCTTTGACCGTTTCCGCTAGGGCATAATCGGCCAAGATTGCCAGCGTGCCGCTGGCACCATGCTGTTTAGAAAGTGAAATCCCAGCGCTGATTTGTTCTGGTGTGGCTTCATGAAACAGGTGTTCTAAGGCGCGAATCGCCACCCTCGCATCACGTGCTACATCGCGTTTGCTATCTTTAATTCGATCAAGCTCTTCCAGTACCGTCATCGGGATGATCACATCGTGCTCTTGGAAAGAGTAAATCGCGAGAGGTTCGTGCAGTAGGATATTGGTATCTAAGACAAACAGTTTGCGAATGGTATCGCTCATCAGCATCTCCTTACGGCATACACTACATTATTAGGGTAAACCAATACGTATTGGCGCGTGGTACCAGTTAAGTATAGTCATCACACTATTAAGCAATGCCATTGGCTGTTGACAATTTGATGTCAAGCCACTGACTTAGAAAAAAAAGTAACAAAAAGCCGCTTGTGATCGGGAATCAACGTGACCTGTATCACGCCATCAAGTAAGATTAGCGGCCTTTTTCTGCACCCCCAATCGGCCTGTATCGATAAGCGACGGCTGGTTGAATGGGAGTGCAAAATTCTCTGCAACGCTATTTGATGAGGTAATCCATTCATGTCATTTGCTTTAGGGCAACGCTGGATAAGCGATACGGAAAGTGAGCTCGGATTAGGTACTGTAGTGGCGCTTGATGCGCGTACGGTAACTTTGATGTTTGCGGCATCGGAAGAAAATCGTGTCTATGCACGCTCCGATGCGCCAGTCACCCGAGTGATCTTCAATGTCGGCGATGTGGTGGATAGCCAGCAAGGCTGGTCGTTACAAGTGGAACAGGTGCTCGAAGAGCAAGGCGTCTACAGCTATTTAGGGACTCGCGTGGATACTCAAGAGCCCGCGATTGCGCTGCGTGAAATTTTCCTCAGTAACCAAATTCGTTTTAATAAACCGCAGGATAAGTTGTTTGCTGGTCAAATTGACCGCATGGATAACTTTGTGCTGCGCTATCGTGCGCTGACCAATCAATATCAGCAGCACAAAAGCCCGATGCGTGGTTTGTGCGGTATGCGAGCTGGCCTTATCCCTCATCAGTTGTACATTGCCCATGAAGTGGGGCGTCGCCATGCGCCACGGGTGTTGCTGGCTGATGAAGTCGGTTTAGGCAAAACCATCGAAGCGGGGATGATCATTCATCAACAAGTGCTGGCAGGCCGGGCTGAGCGGATCTTGATCGTGGTGCCTGAAACACTGCAACACCAATGGTTGGTAGAGATGATGCGCCGCTTTAACCTACACTTTTCTATTTTTGATGAAGAGCGCTGCGTGGAAGCCTCTAGTGAGGCGGATAACCCGTTTGAAACCCAACAATTGGTACTCTGCTCATTAGATTTTCTGCGTAAAAGTCGCCAACGCTTTGAGCAAGCCTTAGACGCCGAGTGGGACTTATTGGTGGTGGATGAAGCGCACCACTTAGAATGGCATCCCGAGAAACCGAGCCGTGAATATCAAGTGATTGAAGCATTGGCCGAGCAAACGCCTGGTGTATTGCTGCTGACGGCGACGCCTGAGCAGCTTGGCCGTGAAAGCCACTTTGCTCGTTTGCGTCTGCTTGATGCGGATCGTTTTTATGATTATCAGGCCTTTGTTGAGGAAGAGGCGCAGTACGCTCCGGTTGCGGATGCGGTCACCGCGCTGTTTAGCGGCGATAAACTGAGTGATGAAGCGAAAAATAAAATCGCGGAACTGCTGTCCGAGCAAGATGTCGAGCCACTGTTTAAAGCGCTAGAAGGCCATGCTTGTGCCGAAGAGATAGCGTTGGCTCGCCAAGAGCTGATCGATAACCTGATGGATCGTCACGGGACCGGGCGGGTTTTATTCCGTAATACGCGGGCAGCGATCAAAGGCTTCCCTGTACGTAATGTACACCTGTTACCGTTGGATATTCCGAGCCAATACACCACATCGATGCGCGTCGCGGGCATGCTCGGCGGTAAGCTCAGCCCTGAAGCGCGCGCGATGAAAATGCTCTATCCCGAAGAGATTTTCCAAGAGTTTGAAGGGGATGAGTCTTGCTGGTGGCAATTTGATTCGCGGGTCAACTGGTTGCTGGAAAAAGTTAAAGCTAAACGCAGTGACAAGATTTTGGTGATTGCTTCACGTGCCAGCACTGCGCTGCAATTGGAGCAAGCGCTACGTGAGCGCGAAGGTATTCGTGCCACCGTATTCCATGAAGGCATGTCGATCATCGAACGCGATAAAGCTGCTGCCTACTTTGCCCAAGAAGAGGGCGGTGCGCAGGTGCTGATTTGTAGTGAAATTGGCTCTGAAGGACGTAACTTCCAATTTGCCAACCAACTCGTGATGTTTGATCTGCCGTTTAACCCAGATTTGCTTGAGCAGCGGATTGGGCGTTTGGATCGGATTGGTCAGCAACGCGATATTGATATTTACGTACCGTATTTGACCGACACCTCACAAGCGATTTTGGCGCGTTGGTATCAAGAAGGGTTACATGCTTTTGCTGAAACTTGCCCAACCGGGCGTGCGGTATACGATGCGTTTGCCGAACGTCTGATCCCGATCCTTGCTGCCGGTGGTGGTGACGAGCTGGAAGAGATCATTGAGCAATCGGCCAAGCTCAACAAAACCTTGCAGGCTCAGATGGAAGTTGGCCGTGATCGCTTGCTGGAAATGCACTCGAATGGTGGGGATAAAGCACGGCAAATCGCCGCACAAATTGCCCAAACCGATGGTGATACCAATTTGGTCACTTTCGCGCTCGGCTTGTTTGATGCGATTGGTTTACATCAAGAAGATCGTGGTGAAAATGCCCTAGTGGTGACACCGGCTGAGCACATGATGGTGCCCAGTTATCCGGGGCTGCCTTATGAAGGGGCGACCATTACCTTTGATCGAACAACGGCACTGTCCCGTGAAGATATGCACTTTATCAGTTGGGAGCACCCAATGATCCAAGGTGGTATCGATCTGCTGATGAGTGAAGCGGTTGGCGTATGCGCGGTTTCGCTGCTCAAAAACAAAGCGCTACCCGTAGGCACGATTTTACTCGAATTGGTGTATGTGGTGGATGTGCAAGCGCCGAAACGCAGTGGCATCAGTCGCTTCTTGCCGGTGTCACCGATCCGTATTCTGCTCGATGCGCGTGGTAATGATCTTTCGACACAAGTAGAGTTTGAAGGTTTTAACCGTCAATTAAGCCCAGTTAATCGCCATTTAGCCAGTAAATTTGTTAGCTCAGTGCAGCATGATGTGCATCGTTTGATCACGGCTAGTGAAACGCTCGCTGAGGTACAAGTCAATGCGATCCGTGAACAAGCACTGCGTGATATGCAGCAGAGTTTGCATGGTGAATTAGAGCGTTTGCTGGCGCTTAAAGCGGTCAATCCGAACATTCGTGATCAAGAGATTGAAGCGTTAGAGCAGCAAATTCAAGCCCTGACCGGTTATATTGCCAATGCGCAGTATCAATTGGATTCATTGCGTTTGATTGTGGTAGCACACAACTAATTTGCCGACACCAAGCACTTTATATGCCAAGGCCTTCATTAAATGAAGGCCTTTTTGATCTGTTTACAGCCGCCGTTGTTTATAGCAACCATTGTTTACAGTCACTATTGTTTACAGCAGCCATTTCCAGCCGATAAACAGTGCCAAAAAGCCAAACAGATAAATTAGTCCGGCTATCGATAACCATTTCATCTTGGGGCCAACCTGCAATGCGGCGGGGAGTTTGGTTCTGGTGACCAGAATGTAGTTGAGTAACGCAAAAAATGGCGTGGTCATAAACGCCATCACCATGGCAAAGTCGAGTAATGGCATTAGTGCTGAGGCGAAAAACAGAATAATCGCCATCGCCAACAGCGAAACCATCAGCATCCAAGCTTGTAAAACTTGTGGTTTTTGCTGCGCTTTACGTTGTAGCAAGCGCTGCGATTCCGCAACCACCCGTGAATAGCCATCCAGTACCGTGATGGTACTGCCAAAAATGCAGAAGAACGCGATCACGGCAATTAAGTAACGCGACCATTCACCAATGGTCGTGGCATACAAGCCAACCAATTGATGAGAAAAACCGACCCCTGAAGTGGCCAATTCCACGCCTGAGCCGTGTAACACTAATGCCCCGAGTGCCAAAAATACTATGGCTAATAGCGCAGTACCGATATAGCCGACATTAAAATCCAATAAGGCCGATTGAGGTGTAACTGTTTGCTGGCGGCATTGGCTTTTTAGCCACAGCGAGGTCAGGCTGGAGATTTCAATCGGAGCTGGCATCCAGCCCATGGTGACAACGATAAAGCCGATCGCCGCCAGCGTCCAAGGTGAGGTGGCTTGGCTAGTCACCACCTGTGGTGCTGGATTAGCCAGTGCGATCACTACCGCGATCAGTGTAGCGATAGTGAGCACGGCCATGATGACTTTGGATAGGGTATCTAACGCCCGATAGTGACCAGCAAATAAAATCACCAGACAGCTGGTGAGCACGATCACGCATAAGGTGAGGTTGGAGATCGCAAATGGCACAAAGTAGCTGAGCAGACTAGCACTAAACAGCAACAGCGCAGCGGTGTTGATGATGGCTGAAAATAGGCTGAGAGTGACAAATACCCATAGATAGGGGCGACCAAGTTTGGCATAACCCTCAACTAAGCTCTCGCCAGTACCCATAGTGTATTGTACGCCAGCTTTAAAAAACGGGTATTTAAACACGTTCACCAGCAGAATTAGCGATGCCAATTGCCAGCCATAAATTGCACCGGCTTGAGTGGAAGCCACTAAATGAGAGCCACCGACTGCTGCAGCGGCCATCATGATCCCAGGGCCAAGTGAGCGAATGAATTGAGCCAGTGCGCCTGGTTTATTGGAGCGATAAGCAACCACAGTTTCCATTTTGATTCCTTTTAAAATGGGGGGAGATGATGTTTAGTTTTTGATGTTCGCCTTATGTCAATAGAGTGAGTAAATAACATGATTGTCGATGTCGTCAATCTATATTTACACCATGTGTAATCTTTTTGTTAGGTCATCAACTCAACTCAGCAATTGGCTAAGCAATTGCACAGCTTTAAGGCACACAGGGTGAGTAAGAGCTGATATAATGCGCTGTTTTTTTGTGATACGAGACAATAGTGATGGCAATGACCGAATACAATCCTCCTAAGGATCCGTGGATTGATGTGATTTATGAGGATGAACATATCATTGCAGCCAACAAACCTTCCGGTTTGTTATCGGTTCCTGGGCGACCCGTTGAGCACTACGACAGTATGTGGGCTCGTCTGGTCGATTACTGCCCTGAGGTGAAAGTGGTTCATCGGTTGGATATGTCGACTTCTGGTCTGATCCTATTTGCCAAAGGCAAACATATGGAATCGGCGTTGAAAAAGCAGTTTCAGTATCGCCTCACTCATAAAATCTACTATGCCCGCGTGTGGGGTGTGATGGAGCAAGATGAAGGTGAAGTCAATTTGCCATTGTGTTGCGATTGGCCTAATCGCCCGAAACAGAAAGTCTGTTTTGAAGAGGGACGTGATTCGCTGACCCGTTACCAAGTGGTCAAGCGCGAAGAGAAAACAACAGTGGTACGCCTAATCCCAATTACTGGACGTTCGCATCAACTGCGCGTGCATATGCAATCGCTTGGTCACCCGATCGTCGGTGATGATCTGTACGCGCCACCAGAAGCGGTTGAGTTTGCCGATCGCTTGCAACTGCATGCGGCCGAGCTGTGTTTCTATCATCCTCGTACTCATTGGCTACGTACTCTATTTGTGCCTTGTGAGTTTTATCCTGAAGCCGAGGAGCAAATTTTGCAGCATTTCGATCCTGAGCGAAAACTGCCGGATTATAAAAAGCTCAAGCAAGACTAACTGTGCGGTCTGGATGCCGATGTTTTTGAGGTGAGCGTGAGCTTTCGTTTGCCACCACCCAACGCTTAGCGACAAGAATAGACAATAAAAAAGGCAGCGAAATCGCTGCCTTGATATTTTTAAGTAAGTTATTACAGCGCAGCAATGGTCGCTTTTTGCTGTTCAAGTTTCACCAGCGCTTCTTGATAACCAGCGAGCTTTTCACGCTCTTTGCTGATCACCGCTTCTGGCGCTTTGGCCACGAAACCTTCGTTACCGAGCTTGCCTTCGATACGCGCAATTTCACCTTGTGTCTTCGCAATCTCTTTGGCCAGGCGATCCAGCTCCGCGTCTTTATCAATCAAACCGGCCATTGGGATCATCAGCTCAGACTTGCCAACCAGCGCAGTAGCGCAGGCAGGTGTGGCTTCGCCATCCGCCAAGACACGAATGCTTTCCAGCTTGGCCAGTGAAACCAGCACAGGTTTGTTCGCTTCGATACGCGCCGCATCTTGCTCATTCGCCGCCTTGAGCATCACTTCCAGAGGCTTACCTGGGTTGATGTCGTACTCAGCACGCAGGTTACGGATACTAGTGATAAAGGCTTTCACCCACTCAATGTCATCCAAGGCTTCTTGGTTGAAGTTGGCTGCATCGTACTGAGGCAGCGCTTGCAGCATAATGGTATCGCCTTGCACGCCGTCCACCAATGGCTTAACACTTTGCCAGATGGTTTCGGTGATGTAAGGGATCACGGGATGCGCCAAACGCAGCGTTTTCTCTAGTACAGTGATCAGCGTGCGACGGGTGGCGCGTTGCTGAGCTTCGCTACCTTTCCACAGTACTGGCTTAGTCAGCTCTAAGTACCAGTCACAGAATTGGTTCCAGATGAATTCGTACAGCGTATTCGCCGCCATATCCAAGCGGAAGTTATCAATGTGGCCATTGAACTCTTTCGCCGCCAGTTCGAATTGTGATTCGATCCATTTGTCGGCCAGTGAGTACTCAAGCTCTGCGCCTGCGGCAAAACCACAATCTTGTTGTTCGGCGTTCATCAGCACATAACGGCTGGCGTTCCACAGTTTATTACAGAAATTGCGGTAGCCTTCCAGACGCTTCATATCCCAGTTGATATCACGACCGGTGGACGCCATCGCGGCCAGCGTGAAACGCAGTGAGTCGGTACCGTAAGCTTCGATGCCGTTTTCAAACGTTTTACGCGTGTTTTTCTCGATCTTCGCCGCCAGTTGTGGCTGCATCATGTTGCCAGTGCGTTTGGCGACCAGAGATTCAAGATCAATTCCGTCAATCATGTCGATTGGATCGAGCACGTTGCCTTTCGATTTCGACATTTTGTCGCCGTTTTCGTCACGGATCAGGCCGGTTACGTACACGGTTTTGAATGGCACTTGTGCTTTGCCATCTTCATCTTTACAAAAATGCATGGTCATCATGATCATGCGCGCAACCCAGAAGAAGATGATGTCAAAGCCAGTGACCAGCACATCGGTAGGGTGGAACACTTTCAGCTCAGGCGTTTTCTCTGGCCAGCCTAGCGTGCCGAAGGTCCACAATGCTGATGAGAACCAAGTATCCAGTACATCATTGTCTTGACGAAGTACCACATCTGCTGCGAGGTTATTTTCTGCGCGCACTTCGGCTTCGTCACGACCAACAAACACATTGCCTTGTTCGTCATACCAAGCTGGAATGCGGTGGCCCCACCACAGTTGGCGCGAGATACACCAGTCTTGAATATCACGCATCCAAGAGAAGTACATGTTTTCATACTGCTTTGGTACGAATTGGATGTCGCCATTTTCTACCGCTTCAACCGCAGGTTTGGCTAGAATACCGGCGCGAACGTACCATTGGTCGGTTAGCATTGGCTCAATCACTACACCGCCACGGTCGCCATAAGGCACGGTGAGATCGTGATCTTTGATCTCTTCCAACAGACCTAATTGTTCAAATTCGGCGACGATCGCTTTACGCGCTGCAAAACGCTCCATCCCTTGATATTGGGCTGGGATTTCGGTGCCGTAAGCGGTACTCGCTTCGCCATTGGTGTTAAACACTTCAGCGGCATCACGAATGTTGGCATCAAAGGTCAGGATATTGATCATCGGCAACTGGTGGCGCTTACCGACTTCATAGTCGTTGAAATCATGCGCTGGGGTGATTTTCACACAGCCAGTGCCTTTTTCCATATCCGCATGTTCGTCACCAAGGATCGGAATACGACGACCGACGATCGGCAGGATCAGTTGTTTTCCAATCAGATCTTTATAACGCGGATCTTCAGGGTTAACCGCTACGCCAGTATCACCCAGCATGGTTTCTGGACGAGTGGTCGCTACCACAATGTAATCTTTACCATCGGCCGTTTTCACACCATCCGCTAGCGGGTAACGGAAGTGCCACATGTGACCTTTGGTCTCTTTGTTTTCTACTTCCAGATCGGAGATCGCGGTGTGCAGTTTCGGATCCCAGTTGACTAGGCGTTTGCCGCGGTAGATTAGGTCATCTTTATAGAGGCGCACGAACACTTCTTGCACCGCTTTATAGAAACCATCATCCATGGTAAAGCGCTCACGATCCCAATCGACTGAGGCACCTAGACGACGCAACTGTTGAGTGATGGTGCCGCCAGATTCGGCTTTCCATTCCCAAATTTTGTCGATGAAGGCATCACGACCGTAATCGTGTTTGGTTTTGCTTTCTTCTGCGGCGATCTTGCGCTCAACCACCATTTGCGTGGCGATACCGGCGTGGTCGGTTCCCACTTGCCACAAGGTATTTTTGCCCTTCATCCGCTGACAACGGATCAGAGTATCCATAATAGTGTCTTGGAAGGCGTGGCCCATATGCAGGCTGCCAGTAACGTTCGGTGGCGGGATCATGATGCTGTAGGCATCTTTAGTGGTGTCACCGTGAGGCTTAAAGTAGCCTTGCTCTTCCCAAGTCTGATACAGATCTTGTTCGATTGATGCTGGGTTATATGTCTTTTCCATAGTGCTCTTTAATGGATGCTGTGATGGTTAATTCAATCTATCGCTATAAGTGAGTTCTCTTGGATAAGAGAGCTTAACTATAAGGATGGACGGTTATGGATACTGGATCTCAACGGTTTGCAGCTGATAACCCGCTTGTCGATAGAGTTTATACCGCTCGCGAGCTAGCTGCTTGGCATTTTCTGCGCAGGGCACGAAGTCTACCACTTCGGCAAAGGTACGCGCAAAGGTTGTCTGATTATCCGCCAAATTTATTGCCAATTGACGATTCCAAGAAGGGGTGACGCCAACATAACCAATTTCAATCGCGCTGCCCGATTTAGGACCTTCACCCACTAAATTGTGCGCCAAAAATTGCTCAGCTTCGAGCTGCCAAAAGTGCTCAGCAAGCTGTTCCGCATGTTGTTTATCTTGGCATTGCAGGTAAATTCGCGCCCCTTGTGCGGTAAAGTGACGCGCCAAATACAGCACGTATTCAATCAAACCCGTTACAGTTGCCTGCGCGGAGCTGGGGGAGATGAGATAAAAGGTTGCGGTTGGCATCTTGGTTACTTTTCACTAAAAAGGGCCCGTAGGCCCTAGTATGATTACTCTTCTGCGTCTAGGCCGCCACTGCGATTGAGCAGGAATTGGACCAAGAGTGACACCGGACGACCAGTAGAGCCTTTGGCTGCGCCTGAGCGCCACGCTGTTCCAGCAATATCTAAGTGTGCCCAGTTGTATTTCTTGGTAAATTTAGCCAAGAAGCAGCCCGCGGTAATTGCGCCGCCCGGGCGACCACCAATGTTGGCCATATCGGCAAATGGGCTCTTGAGCTGTTCGTGATATTCATCGGCCAGTGGTAAGCGCCAAGCACGATCACTGGATTGTTCAGAGGCATTCACCAGCTCATGGGCTAATGGATTGTGATTGGCCATCACGCCACTGATGTGATGACCTAAAGCGATCACACACGCGCCAGTCAGTGTCGCGACATCGACCACGCAATCCGGTTCAAACCGTTCAACATATGTCAGCACGTCACACAGCACCAAACGACCTTCAGCATCAGTATTTAATACTTCAACGGTTTGGCCTGACATGGTGGTCAGAATATCCCCTGGGCGGTAAGCGTTACTGCCGGGCATATTTTCACAACCGGCCAAGATGCCAACGACGTTCAGCGGTAGGCCTAGCTTGGCAAGCGCTTTCATGGCACCGAAAACCGATGCTGCGCCGCACATGTCGTACTTCATCTCATCCATACCTTCACCCGGCTTGAGTGAGATACCGCCTGAGTCGAAGGTGAGCCCTTTACCGACCAGTACAATCGGTTTGGCTTCTGGGTTTGGATTGCCTTTGTATTCGATGACCGACATCATCGATTCATTGCGTGAGCCACGACCGACTGCAAGGTAAGCGGCCATGCCCAGTTTTTCCATCTCTTCTTCACCAATGATTTTGGTGGTGATGCTCTCATAATCGTCGGCCAGACGACGAGCTTGTGAAGCAAGGTAAGCTGGATTGGCGATATTGGGCGGCATATTGCCAAGGTCTTTGCACGCTTTAACCCCAGATGAGATCGCAAGGCCGTGGGCAATCGCGCGTTCACCAAGATTTAATTCACGGCGAGTCGGCACGTTGAAGACTAATTTGCGCAGTGGACGGCGAGTTTCTGGCTTAACACTTTTGAATTGATCAAAGGTGTACAGGCTATCTTTGGTCGCTTCTACCGCTTGACGCACTTTCCAATAGGTATCACGACCTTTGACGTGCAGCTCAGTTAAAAAGCACACCGCTTCCATTGAGCCGGTTTCGTTTAAGGTATTGATGGTTTTCTGAATGATCTCTTTGTACTGCCGCTCACCCAGCTCGCGTTCTTTACCACAACCGACCAGCAGAACTCGTTCAGATAACACATTTGGGACTTGATGCAGCAGTAGCATCTGCCCTGGTTTACCCTCGAGATCACCACGACGCAGCAGTGAGCTAATATAGCCATCGCTGATTTTATCGAGCTGTTCTGCGACTGGAGAAAGGCGACGCGGCTCAAACACCCCGACAACGATACATGCGCTGCGCTGTTTCTCAGGGCTGCCACTCTTAACACTGAACTCCATGCGTACTCCTACATCCTGAAGACAAATAGAACTAAATGGTAGATAATGCATCTCTTACTTGCTGGATCCTATCAAAGATCGACCTTTTGTATGCACAACCTAGCCGTTAGCGAAATTTTCAAAAAATAAAAGGTTCATCCGGAAATTATAGTGATTCAATCAAAAAAACAAGTTTTGCATAGGTAATTTCAGCGTGATTATTGTTAGATATTTGATCCGAGAAACAATAAAAAGTCAGTTTGCGATCTTTTTCGTGCTGTTTTTAGTGTTTCTCAGCCAGAAATTTATCCGCGTGTTAGCCGAGGCCTCTGACGGTGATATTCCTACCAGCATGATTTTATCGATTGTCGGACTCAATATGCCGGCAATGGGCCTATTAATGCTGCCATTAAGTCTATACATCGGAATTTTGCTCACTTTTGGCCGTTTATATGCGGAAAGTGAAATTACCGTGATGAATGCCACTGGGATTGGCAATAAATTTTTAATTCGCGCAGCGTTATACCTCGCTTTGATCACCGCTTCAGTGGCGGCTTTCAATGCGTTGTGGCTTGCCCCTTGGAGCCAAGATAAAGAAGCACAATTAATGGAGCAGTTTGCCGCCGAAAACAGCGTTGAACTGTTGCAAAAAGGCCATTTCCAACGCTCTCCCGATGGTTCATCGGTGGTGTTTATCGATAATATCGAAAATAAAAAGCTGCATAACGTGTTTGTCGCCCAACTGATGCCCCGTGAATCGGTGCTGCCAAGTGTGATGTTTTCCAATTCTGGTGATGTGAAAGAGTTGAGCGACGGTCGCCAAATCATCACGCTATATAATGGGACGCGCTATGAAGGTATTCCTACCCGGGTTGATTATATGATCACCAATTTTGATGCTTATGATGGCTTGATTGGTCAGCGTGAAGTGAAGTCGTCGGATCGTGATTGGGAAGCTTTGTCGACTTTCAGTTTGTTGCACGATTCTAATCGTCAAGCTCAAGCAGAATTGCAGTGGCGAATTTCCTTAGTGGTGTGTATTCCATTACTGACCATGTTGGTGGTGCCGCTATCGGCGGTTAACCCTCGCCAAGGACGCTTTGCCAAAATGGGGCCAGCGATCTTGATCTATTTGACCTATTTCTTAGCGCTTAGTGCGACCAAGTCTGCCATCGAAGATGGCTCATTGCCCGTGATCATCGGTTTGTGGCCGATCAATGCGGCATTGTTAATCGCGGCTTTGATTGTCAATACCACGGATAGCATACCGATGCGCCGCTTTAGAGACCGATGGAAACAGAGAGCGAGGGCTTAAATCGTGTTTAAAATCCTAGATTGGTATATCGGTCGTACGATTGTTGCCACGACAGCTTTAGTGCTGGTGACCTTTGTTGGTCTATCTGGCATCATCAAATATGTTGAACAACTGCGTAAAGTCGGTGATGGCAGCTACGATTTACTGCAGGCGTTATGGTTTGTGGTACTCAGTATGCCACGCGACATTGAAATGTTTTTCCCGATGGCGGCTCTATTAGGGGCTTTGATTGGCTTAGGGGCATTAGCCTCCAGTTCCGAATTGGTGGTGATGCAGGCAGCCGGGTTTTCTAAGCTCGATATTGGATTGTCGGTGCTTAAAACGGCCATTCCACTGATGATTATTATCACCTTGCTCGGCGAATGGGGCGCTCCGCAAGCACAAAAACTGGCGCGTGATATGCGAGCCTTTGCTACTTCGGGTGGCGCGATCATGTCGGTGCGCACCGGCGTTTGGGCGCGAGATGCCAACGATTTTATTTTCATTGCCAAAGTGGATAACGAGCAGCTTTATGGGCTCAATTTATGGCGTTTCGATCAGAATAAAAAACTCAGTGAGGTCATTTTTGCTGAGTTGGCGGAGTATGTCGGCAGCAATGAGTGGCTGATGAAAGATGTTCAGTTGACCCGTTTGAACGATGAGATTGAGATCAGTAAACAATCCTTACCTGAATACCGTTGGCGCACGTCATTAGCACCCGATAAGCTCGCGGTTGTGACCGTCAAGCCAGAAGAGTTATCACTAAGTGGCTTGAATGATTATGTGCAGTATTTGCAAGCTTCAGAGCAAGATGCTTCCCGCTATCAACTGGCTTTTTGGCGCAAAGTCACGCAGCCGATCTCGATTGCGGTGATGATGCTGATGGCACTCTCGTTTATTTTTGGCCCATTACGTAGTGTGACAATGGGCGCGCGAATTTTATCTGGCGTGATCGCAGGATTCACCTTCTATATCTCCAGTGAGTTTTTTGGGCCGCTAAGTTTGGTGTATGGGCTGCCACCTTTATTAGGCGCACTTGCTCCAGGCTTGGTTTTCCTCGCGATTGCTTTAGGCTTATTAGGTCGAAAACTCTAACCCCAAGCAAGCGGTGATGAGCGACCAGGGTAATAAAGAGTAATAAAAGAGCGCGAGGTTTTCCTTGCGCTCTTTTATTATGCGGCGGACAAATCGATAAGTTGCGTGGTTTTTAAGGTAATACCACGACGCGCGTTTTGGCCCAGATATCATGAAACCCTCGCTGTTTGGGATCACACACCACAGTTAAGTTGGCCAGCCCAAAGCCCGACGTAGCTAAACGAATCAAAGCTTGAGTGACTGAAATGGTTTGCCCTTGTTCGCTACACAAATACAGCTTCCAAGCACGCATACCTAAAGTTTGCCCCGCGCGCGTCCAGAAATAGACAAAAAAACCGATCCAAGTGAGAGCCAGATAAGCACGATAAACCACACTCCATAGCGGATGTGTGCTGAGCAGATCACTGGCATCTTGATAGGGGGCGTAATTCACCAGCTGCGCGGCAACTAAAGCTTCAAGTACTGCGACCACGATCCCGCCGGCAATGATTAACATCGCTATCACGATCAGAGTATCGTAGCTCCAGGCTGCTAGACGGCGTAATAAACCTGCGCTAGGGAGGGTGGTGTAATTCATGTTGCTCAGTGCTGGCCATTAAAGGTAACAGAATATCCAGAGGTGAAGGCTAAATAAAGAGCACTAGCACACCGCTTATGGTTCGATGGTGAAATAATCAGCAAACAACACGGTTTTCAATATTTTACTATTGCGTGACCGCGCTTCTTACGTATAATGCGTTCCATCAAAGGGCAACAGCCCAGATGCCGATGTGGTGAAATTGGTAGACACGACGGATTCAAAATCCGTTTCCTTCGGGAGTGACGGTTCAAGTCCGTCCATCGGTACCATAATTTAAAGAAGCCGACTCAATTGAGTCGGCTTTTTGCTTTTTCATCGACGTAAAATCTTTCCCTCTGATAGTCAAACTCTCCAGCGATGGTCTTTATGCAAACAGCTTGTTCCTTTAGCCAGTAATTCACGTGATCCGCTTGAGCAATACCTTGCTTCTTCTTTCTGACGTGGTTGATCGTTCGGAATAACGAAGCGGTCGTTTTATTAAGATTTGCGCAGCAGAAAAGCGACAAAACTAAAGGAAAAGTTCAATAAATAATAGTTTTGCTGGTTTTGTAGGCGAATGAATGATTTTTTAGAAAAAAGTGCATTTAGGGTCTTGCCAGAAACAAAATCATCCCTATAATGCGCCCTCACTGACACGGCAGACGCCGCAAGGCCTCAGGGCCAGTCAGCTAGGCAAAACGCTTCGATGCAAAAAGATGAAAAAAGTGTTTGACACTGACAATTATCTCGCTAGAATGCACAGCCTCTTCGGTAAGAAAGCCGAAGCAAAACGCTCTTTAACAATATAAACCAATCAATCTGTGTGGGCACTCGTTGATGATAATCTCAAAAAGATTAATCAATGAACTGAGTGACCAAACGAGACGAAAGTCTTGGCACAGTCAATTCATTATCGTTCTGTTGGAACGATAATAGCTTTGAATTACTAAGGTAATTTAAAGTCAGTATTCATTGAGCCGAAGCGAAAGCTTCAAAAAACTTTTAATTGAAGAGTTTGATCATGGC